>JAUVRS010000019.1 GCA_030597505.1 Desulfobacteraceae bacterium | reverse complement strand
TGAGCGAAACTCTCGGCTGAGTGTTTTGTAATTTCATATTCAAATCGTTTCATACGACCTCCAGCAGTTTTTGCCTTTAGAACACTCTTTTTGGTCATGTGGCTTTTTTATCCTGATGCCGTTCTTGTTTTCGCGGCCCGCACAGATTTTTACAGGATAGTGATCAAGGCTTTTTTGGGGGGCTTGAAACTATGCCCCGGCCTCCAGCGTACATTGGGTAAAATCGATCTGTTTGCCACATTCCGAACAGGTGTGTGACTTATCGAGTTCATCGGAGAAGATTTCCTTTTCCGCGTTACAGTTGGGACATTTGCAGGAAAATGATTTCAAGTGTTTGAGATCTTGAAAACCGGGACAATGTCTTGGTGTAGTCATCTGATGCACCTCCAAATTATGTAAGAATGAAAGACCGGTTATGTGCCGAGCCTTTTTCCGATCTCGCGTCCATAGTCCTGAGCCATTTGGGTCCCACCCCCCAGCGCGGCTGATTTTAGTTTCAAAGGCCCATTTACCATCTCCATTTCAAAGACATTTTTCATGGTTTCAAAGATTCGACCGGGTGCTTCACCGCTCCAGCCAAAGGCCCCAAATGATCCAGCCACCTTTCCTTTCAGGTTGGGTCTTTCCGCCAGGAAAAGCAATGTTTTCATCCCCTGCATCATTTCGCCGTGATATGTGGCCGAGCCAAAGACATACCCATCATACCCCTCAAGGTCTTCTTCCTTTTTTATTTGCGTGGCATTTTGGACGGTCGCCTCCCCACCTTGGAACCGGATTCCCTCACCTATCAAGTCGGCAATGCTCTTGGTATCGCTACCTCTTGTGGCGTAAACCACCAGTGCCTTGGCCATCAGATACCTCCCTCATGTCTAGTCGTCTTCCGTTTCAACCTTTCCTTTAATCTTGGTACCGCAATGGGGACAAAGAATATCAATTTCTTCTTCATTTCCGATAAACTTCTCCCGCAACTTCTCGGGTCCGAGAAAACTTACGTCCCCGCACGAACATGCGGGGCATTCAGCCTTTACAAGGTATTTTTTCTTTGACATTTTTAGGCCTCCTTCTGGTCTGGAGATCAGGCGCTATAGCCGCTTGTCAGGCCCTGTCTGCCCGCAGTCTGGTATGTAGCAGGAGACATCAACAAATTCGCATTTTTTCTTGCAGGAAGGGCACTCCTCAGGGGGCTTTTCATCCTGAAAACCATAACCGCAGTTGGAACATTTCCAGTCGGTCATGATAGCTGGCTCCTATTTTATTGTTGCCCAGCCCCTTACGGGGCATGGGGCTTATGCTTTCCAATGACCGTGAAGATTACAGTATGCTCGGGCTGTAACGTTGTCAGCGGAAATATTAAAGCTGGCCTCAGGAGCTTCTCCGGGATTTAGAAACTGCAGGTAGGCCTTTCCGTCGGCAATGATTTCAACCCACTCAATATAATGTTTTTCTTCCATGGGTTGAGCCACCTCTCCGACCTTTACGTTGACACCGTCGGATGTTTTTTCCGAGCCCGGGACATGTTTTTCCTTGGCTGCGTCAACGGTATTTTCTTTCTGGAGAACCATGGGTTTTCCACAACACACCAGTTCTCCCTTTGCACCGTGAAGTACCTCAACAATGTTTCCGCATAATTCACATTTGTAGACTTCCAGTTTTTCTGCCATTTTTTTCTCCTTTCTTGTAATTAGGATTTGGACCAATTCCTAATGGATCAGTAGTTTTCTCCCAAAAGCTCAAAATATGCCTGGGGGTGCGCACATGCAGGGCAGGCCTCGGGCGCATCTTTTCCGGAGTGGAGATACCCACAATTTCGGCAGCGCCAGACCACCTCTGAATCCCGGTTAAATACTCGCCCTGCCTCAATGTTTGCTGTCAGGTCGTTGTATCGTTTTTCATGCTGTTTTTCAGCAACGGATATGGCATCAAAAAGGGTTCCTATGGTCTCAAAGCCTTCTTCTCTGGCTGTTTTGGCAAACCCCGGATACAGTTCAGTGTGTTCAAAATGTTCACCGCCTGCGGCCGCCTTGAGGTTTTCCAATGTGCTGCCAATTACGCCCGCCGGAAAGCTTGCTTGAATTTCCAGATCCCCGCCCTCCAGAGGCTCAAAAAACCGTTTTGCATGCTCTTTTTCCTGATTGGCTGTCTCCTCAAAGATAAATGAAATCTGTGCAAAACCTTCTTTTTTGGCCTGACTGGCAAAGTAGGTGTAGCGGTTCCGTGCCTGGGATTCCCCGGCAAATGCAGATAGCAGATTTTTTTCAGTTTGGCTACCTTTTAGACTCATGGTTGCGTACCTCCTTGATCAATCGGTTTCTTCCTTATGCGGGAATATTTCCCCTTTCATACAACTTCCACAAAACCCCATAAGCTCAAGTTTATGTCCAAATACACCGTATTTTGTCAATTTACCTAAAATGTTTTCCAGATTTTCCAAGAAATCATCGGACGGTTCGATGTTCGCATCCTCAACACTTCCGCAACGGGTGCAAGTAATATGCAAGTGCTCTCTGGGATTACCGTCAAACCGCATCTGAGGGCGGCCCGGCTTAAGTTTTTGGATCAGACCGCCTTCCGAAAGTATGTCAAGATTTCGGTAGACAGTACCCAGACTGATGCGCGGAAGTCTTTTCCTCACCATCTCATATATTTCGTCGGCAGTAGGATGGGTTTGAACCTTTTTGAGTTCTTCAAAGATTACCTTCCGTTGGTGGGTTATCCTGTGGTTTGGAATTGGGTTCAACTTTCGCACCTCATCGAGAAATTACTTAATAGGATTAATTCCTAATTAATAGATAACATCTCGGGTTGTCAAGCAAAACCGGATTCCAAATACCTCGATCAATCCCAGACCCTTGACTTATCCCAGCAGCCCTCGGCTTAGCGCAACAGGGAAATTTCTTTATGGAAATGGCCTTTTAAATTTTGACATCAACAGCAGATCAATTTCCCGGATCCGACTCCTGACCGGCAAGGGACCGAAACGATTTTACACCCGCCCCACAAACCGGACATTTCCACCCTTTCGGCAGATCCTGAAATGAGGTTCCTTTTGTAATTTTTCCCTTTCTGTCACCCCTGTCCGGATCATAGATGTATCCACAGCTTGAAGTTTGACATTGCCACATATCTTCCGGGTTTGCCATAGTCATCCCCCTGTTGTTGGGCGATTTATTAGAAACTCAGTTTAGTCCACCTTTGAGAATGCCTTTTTCTTTGAATTGCATACGGGACAACTCTCGGGCGCTTCCCCTTCGCAGGTATACCCACAGACAGAACAGACATAGATGTCTGCCTCTTCTAGATTATCCAGATTGTCCAGGGCTTTCTGATAGAGACCGGCATGAACCTCTTCGACCGCATTGGCATAAGAAAATGACCTTTCGGCTCCCTTATTACCCTCTTCTTTGGCGGTTCCTATCATCTCGGGATACATCTCCTTAAATTCATGGGTTTCGCCGGAGATGGCCTCTTTGAGGTTTTCTGCAGTGCTTTTAATCCCTCCAAGGACTTTGAGATGCGCATGCGCGTGAACCGTCTCTGCCTCAGCAGCAGCCCGAAAAAGCCTCGCTGCTTGCGGATATCCTTCCTTGTCAGCCTGTTTGGCAAAGGCAAGATATTTACGGTTGGCTTGAGATTCTCCGGCAAATGCCTCCAAAAGGTTCTTTTCTGTATTACTCATAATTCTTCTCCTTTCTAGATATGGATTGATACTCATTACTAATTACTAATACCTTGTTCATTCCTCATTTCCACCAGCCCTTTTTTATGTGTTTTTCTCGTTCAGATTCTGCGAGCATTCTGATTTTATAGGCCGAATCTCGCAAGACCCCATAGAGCACACCACATCCCGAATCCTCTCGGTCGGCGTCTCCTTGGTCTGCCACATCAAGCATGGATTTTGTCAGTTCCAAGGTCTTTTTTATGCTTTCATCGCATGGCCTCATTCGTTCCCTCAGAAAAAAATTGTTTTTGAATTGTACTGGTTAGTATCAAGATTTGTGCCACAATACACGTAGTCAAAAAACCGTTATAATATTATAGGGTTGGAACGTTTAATCGGTTCTAAAATAAAGATCTGGCTGTCAAGGAGGGTTTATTCTTGAGGCAGTTATGTCTCACGATTGTTGCACCTATGGATAACATCCTGATATTGCGGTAAGATTAATAAGGGGTGAGTGCGTGATGGTGGTCAATCGCGAGTCTTCAAGGTTTACAGACATGTTTAGTTTGGTGTTACAACAAGAAATAAGGAAGCCAAAATCTTTTTGAATTTCATAAGGTTATATGAAGATACGACAGAGGCGGCATGATTTGATATCTAGACGGGTTTCAATAAGAAGTCTATCATTGTCTCATGTTTTATATTGAGACATAAGTGTATCATGAGACAAGTAAAGAATCGTTGAGAAACCTGTAGAGGGTGGCCCGGCCCACACCCAGGTCCCGGGCCGCCTTTGCCTTGTTCCCACCGCTCTTTTTCAAGGCCGCTTGAACCTGAACAAGGTTTAGTTTTTTGGAAGGCCCCCGAGATGCCCTTTCATTTTTCCAGGCCCTGAGTTCCCTCGGCAGATGGGTCGGCCGGATTATCCGCCCCCTGCATTTCACCAGGGCAAAATGGATGGCGCTTTGCAATTCTCGAACATTTCCCGGCCATGGATATTCCATTATTATGGCCAAACCCTCTTTTGAAATCCCTTCTGTCTTTTGACCCTCTTTTAGGGCTGCTTCCAGAAAATGTTCGACAAGCAGTGGAATGTCTTTTTTGCGCTCCCGAATAGGGGGCAAATGGAGGGGGACGACATTTATTCGATAATACAGGTCATCGCGGAATTTGCCCCTCTTTACTTGTTTTTTCAAGTCCTTGTTGGTGGCACTGATCAGGCGCACATCCATCGAAACCCGTTTCTCTCCGCCCACCCTTTCAAACGTGCCGTCCTGAAGCACCCGCAAGAGTTTTGCCTGGACGGTCTGGGGGAGATCGGCGACCTCATCGAGCAAAAGAGTCCCATTGTGAGCCAGCTCGAATCGCCCCTTTTTGTCCCGTAAGGCGCCGGTAAAGGCGCCTTTTACATGACCGAAAAGTTCGCTTTCAAGCATCCCTTCGGGGAGTGCGGCGCAGTTGATAGGAACAAAAGGGCCACCGGATCTGCGACTTTCATTGTGAATGGCCTTTGCCACCAGTTCCTTCCCCGTACCGGTTTCACCGGTGATATGCACGGGATAGTTACTGGCGGCCAGGTCCTGTATCTGGCTATAAATCTGAAGCATCTCAGGGGTTCGGCCAATGATACCTCCAAATCCCTTTAGGTCACCGGTCATTATTTTTAACCCGATCAGATCGGTGACGTCCCGAAAAGCGGCAATGATGCCCACAAATTTCCCGGCATCATCATTCATTCCGGTTACGGTCATTTCAACACGTCGAATTTCCCCCCCTCTGGTCAAAATGGAAACCGGATAATCCTTGTCTTTCCAGGAATGGGGCGGCGAAGTGCAAAAGGAACATCGGTCTCCGCAAAAGGGCTGACTAAAGACTTTGTGGCAGTCTTGCCCAAGGATTTGGTCTCGCCGATACCCGGTCAGTTCCTCGGCAGATCGGTTGAAAAAGACAATACGTCGGCGGGTGTCATGGGCAATGATACCTTCCTTTAGATTATCCAGGATTCGTTCCAGATTTTTTTTGTCCGAAAGGACCTTTTCGAGCTTCAAGTCATCCACGTGTTGTGCACCAAACAGGAAAAAAAAGAATATTGGTTGGGGAGTCTCCCTGGCGCACGAATATAGTAAAAAGAGATTGCGGCATCAAGAAGAAACCGCCGGGTA
This sequence comes from Desulfobacteraceae bacterium, assembly GCA_030597505.1. GTDB lineage: Bacteria > Desulfobacterota > DSM-4660 > Desulfatiglandales > Desulfatiglandaceae > JABMQV01. Next base: position 10,552 of record JAUVRS010000019.1, on the reverse strand, counting down.
ACAGGGAGTGAACCCTTCCTTATGGATCAAATCCTTTACACCAGTCTGAAATGAAGATTCAGACGCGCTCTAAATGGGAGTTGAAATTATAGCCATTTTCTGGCATTACCAAAAAGGTAAGGTCTCAATAAGTTCGGGCACTGTGGGGTTCAACTGTTTCTCTCCGGCGCTCTCTAAACCAGTCGTCGTAGCGTGGCTGATATTTGGAGTTTTGGCGAAAGCATGGAGAAGCCAATAAGGGTTCATTAGGAGAAAACCCCAAATATCAGCCACTGCGAAAATGAGAAGTAAATCCACTTTGAGAGAGCGCCTCCAAGAAACACCCGAACCCCACCCCAGAAATCCTACTATTTCTCCCGGACTTATTGAGAAGTTACCCAAAAAGAATTCATGGGAATGATATTCGTTTTTGAGGAGGATCATGTATTTTTCCGCCATCATCGCCAATCTCCGATTTCAGGATGTCCTGGATATCATCTTTTTGACGGTCGTAGCCTACTATCTCTATACCTGGTTTAAAGGGACAAAGGCCTTTAAGGCACTGGTTGGGCTCCTGGGGCTCGGCATTGTGTATACGGTAGCGCGCTTTTGGGGGTTGTTTCTAACGACCTGGGTATTTCAGGTCTTCTGGCAGGTCTTGGTGATCCTCCTGATCATCCTTTTTCAATCGGAGATCCGGCAGGTGCTTGAACGGGTAAACCCACTTCGCGCGCTCGGTGTCCGCAAGATCACCAGCCTCGAGGAGTGGATACCCGATTTTACCCGGGCAGTATTCACATTGGCCGACCAAAGAATAGGGGCCTTGGTCATCATTGAACGGGGTGATTTGGTAGGTGAACATATCACTGAAGGACAAGAACTGGAGGGGGCGCCAAATTCCGAGTTGTTGATGAGCATCTTTCACAAGGAATCCCCACTGCACGATGGCGCCATGCTCATTAGGGGTGGACGGGTCGCTATGGTATCCTGTTATCTGCCGCTCAGTTCTTCGGAGGGAGTACCAAAAAAATGGGGTACGCGTCACAGGGCGGCGCTGGGTCTTTCCGAGCGTTGTGATGCCTGTGTGGTGGTGGTTTCTGAGGAGCGAGGCAAGGTGTCTCTGGCCCGGGGGGGCATTATGGAAAGAATAGACAACTCCCAGAAATTGTCAGAGTTCCTGCTTGAAATGGTTGTGCCCCTTGGCGCTCCAAAAAAGAGTTGGGTGGAAAAGATCCAGTTTCTTATGAGTAACCGATGGCGTGTGAAACTCACCTCACTGGCACTGGTGAGTATCTTGTGGCTTCTGCTGGCGGGGCAGCAAAACTTCCAGGTCAATCTAGAGGTTCCGGTGGAATTGAAAAATTGCCCAAAGAATATTGAGGTTGTAAAGCCGGTTGATCCCGTTGTGACGCTGACGGTTCGAGGGCTAAGAAAGGATGCGAGCACCCTGGGCCCGGAAGATGTGAATGTGTCCGTTGACTTGTCAAATGCCCATGTCGGTAGTAGATTATTCCGTATTACCCGAGACCAGATACTCTTGGATAATGACGGACTCAGTGTGGTTGATATTGATCCTCCTCAGTTGGCGTTTGAGTTTAAGAAAAAACAATAAACAGGACGAGAATCGGATGTCCCATACGTGGCAGAAAACCTTCCCGTCTATCAACAGTTTTTTGGACCATATCCGGGATGTGGTCGAAAAATCTGAACAGCATCACATTGCCTTTATTACGGCCACGGTTATCTGACCAAAATCCGGGCGCTAATTCTGCGAAGTTATTTCTGCGCAGGCCCTTAGGATCAAAGGAGGAGAATAAAAATGACGGAAAAGGCGGTATATCAGGAATTGGCTGAAGGATTGGGCGCGGGTGAATCCAAATTTATCCCCGGGATCTTTGAGAGTCTGACCAGCAAAGAGGAGGCGCGGGTTTTGTTGGCGGCATCGCCGCCCGCCCCCATTGAGGAGTTAGCGGAGAAGACCGGGATTGCTGAAGCCGAGGTTGAATGGATGGTCGGCTCTCTTTTTGACAAAGGGTTGATCTTTAAATCAAAAAAAGAGACCGGTACCCGGTATTATCGTGTGCGGAATCTGCTTCAGATGCATGATGCCACTGCGGTCATGCTGAACCCGCCTCAAGAGATGTTGGATCTGTGGCGAGAGTTTATGGCAATAGAGTTTGACGGGTACAGCCGGAAGATAGAGGAGGTGTTGCCTTCGCCCGTCATACGGGTGATACCGGTCAACATCACCATTGACGCCAAGACGCATATCCTTGCCTTTGACGATATAAAAAACATCGTAAATGAGGCCAGAAGCCTGGCCGTGACACCCTGTTCGTGTCGAGTGATTGACGGTGCCTGCGGGAAGACTGTGGAGGTCTGTATCCAGATAAACAAGGCCGCTGATTACGCCATCGAGCGGGGGACGGGACGTCGGCTTGAAAAAGAGGAGACCCTTGAGATACTAAAAAAATGCGAGGAAGAAGGCCTTGTCCACGTGGGGAATAACCAACGGGCGCCGGGTCACGTGATCTGCAATTGCTGTAGTGATTGCTGTCTTAATTGGCCCTCCGTTCGTACGGGCCACAAAAAATTTGTGGTGCCGAGCCGGTTTACGGCTATGGTGGATACCGAGTTGTGTTCTTCATGCGAGGTCTGTTTGGAAAGATGTTATTTTGATGCGATTCACATGGATGGTGAAGGGGGTACCGCCTCTATTGACGGTGAAAAGTGTATGGGCTGCGGGCTTTGCACGGTGACATGCCCGGAAGAGGCCATCAGTTTTGATGAAGTGAGGTCTGCTGATTTTGTACCGGAATAGAAAAGGACTGATCAAGCAACTTTTCTTAGCGATGGTGGTTGACTTTCGAAAACCGGTTTAACAAGTGAAAAAGGAAAAAAGCGCAATGGATTATGAGACCATTGAATACAAAGTTGTGGAAAAAGGCATTGGCATTTTGTCTTTAAATCGCCCCCGCAGATACAACTCGATCAGTTACCGGATGATGGAGGAGCTGGAGGCCTTTTGGAGAGATCGGATGGATGATCTGGACACCCATGTGATTATCCTAAGGGGGAACGGTGAACGAGGGTTTTGCGCGGGTCTTGACATGAAAGAGGCCATGAAGATGCTGCCGGACATGAACATGGATCAGTTTTACAGGTATCAGTCGCGTATGGGAAGGCTGAATCTGGCCATGAGACAGGTACCTCAGCCCATTATCTGTGCGGTCCACGGCCCGGCAGCGGGTCTGGGATTCAGCTTTGCCCTGGCATCAGACCTTCGAATAATAAGCACTGACGCCCGTTTCTCAGCCGCATATATAAATGTGGGGCTGGGGGGGGCGGATATGGCGTGCAGCTACTTTCTCCCCCGCCTCATCGGAGCCGGGAGGGCCTATGAATTTATGCTAACAGGAAACTTTATGTCGGCAGACGAGGCCATGTCCCTCGGGCTTGTAAGCAGGGTTGTGGAGCGGGAAACGCTTATGGAGACCACATTGGAACTGGCCCGGACCATGAACAGCAAGAATCCCATGGGGCTCTGGCTTACAAAAGAGGCAATCAATATGAATCTGGATGCCGGCGGACTTGAGCAGGCCCTAAAGATGGAGGACCGAAATCAGACGCTTCTGCTGGCCCGGGGGCTGCTGGGGGCAGAGGAAAAGACACGCAAATATCTGTAAATTAAATGCAGATTTTTTTGGCTGTGACGTAAGGTTTCCCCTCCGGCCTGTAAGGCCTACGGGCCGGAGGCTGGGCGGGGATTCTTTACTTACAAACCGCGGCTACGGCATTGATCTCAATCAATGCGTCCGGGTCAACAAATCCTTTGATTTCCACCAATGTGCTTGTGGGATAAGGTTCCTTGAAATACCGCAGCCGAACGTCGTGGATCCCTTTCAAACCCACCATTTCTTTTACAAACACCGTCACCTGAACAACATCATCCAATGTCCCGCCAAGCTGTTTTAATGCATTCTCAATATTCTTGATGCACTGCTCGGTCTGTTCCTCAATGTTGCCTTTACCGACGAGTTTTCTGTTTTCGTCAAACGCCAACTGACCTGAGACCCAGACAAATTTTTTGATGTCTGATAAGTCGACCGACATGGCGTTACAGAATGCCACTTTCATCCCCATGGCATCGCCAAATGGAATACTTTCCTTTTTCATTGCCACACCTCCTTATCCTCTTTGGGTCCTAATAACATATAAACAAACCAAAAGCAGCCCCTTTTTTATTCAGTGATCAGCATAGCTAAAGGTTTATGAGATTGATCAATAAGATTTTTCTTTGACAACCAGATGATTGTCACATAAAGAAACCAGTATTTTGTTCAAAGGCAGAGGCTGGGTTTCAGGTTTTGTGAATAGCCAATTGTTTGGCAGTCGATGGCGGATGGTTAAGAGCGGCAAAAAGCGAAAAGCAACCCAAATTTCGTATTTGGTATTTTCTGCTGTTCCCCTGAAAAAAAGTTCGCTTTGTGGACTTGGGAGAGCAAGGATCGTCCGTAGGAAAGGAGCCAATTGATCAACCGTGTGAGAGTGAAAGCAGGGAGCGTGAGGGGATATCTTTTATCCGCCTTTTCAATATCTGGGGGCGGGTTATACCCTTTATCAATGGGGCTGGATGGTTTATACTTCGGTGTTGGGTACCATAATCCCTTTTGGTCTCTTTTTTATGGGGATAAATCAAATCCGATCAACCCGCGCCTCAATTACGGCCACCCTGGAACCTATCCTGGCCGCCTTTATTGCCTATCTGTTCTTGGGGGGAGCCCTTTCCCCTCTACAGGTGTTGGGAGGGGGGCTGGTGGTTGTTGCCATTATTTTTCTTCAGCTGCAACGGGAACATGATGAATTGACGCCCGTTTTGATAAGGGAGCAGCGGTTATAAACCCAGCCAGTGTCCATCCATAAATGGCTATTTTTCACAATCTCTGTGTCAGATTCGGATTTTAATCCGCCTGAGACGGATTGATCCAAGAGGCTGCATAGTGGTTGACCTTAAGATCAAATTGAGTTAAATATTACAAAGGCAAAGGTGGTCTAAAGGGAGTTCATAAAATCACAGAGAGGGGGAATCTCATGTTAGGAAAGAGCAAGGACGAAAAAGATGTGACTATGCCTGCTGTCAACATTCCACGGACGACGGGGGAGAAAACCATGATTTCAAAAGATATCTCCATCGAAGGTGAAATCCGAGGCAAGGAGGACCTGGTTATTGAGGGGACGGTGAAGGGGGGCATCCATCTGGAAGGACATCACCTTACCATTGGTCCAAACGGCCAGGTAGAGGCAGAGGTTATCGCTGAAAATGTGACCATCAGCGGTCGGCTGGTGGGCAATATCCAGGCATTGGGGAAGGTGAAAATTACACGAGAGGCCGATTTTAATGGTGAAATCAAGGCCAAACACCTCTCAGTGGAAGATGGTGCCTATCTGAAGGCCATGATCGAGCTTGAACCGCACCATAAGACCAAGTCCGATGACAAGCCCGTCAAACAGAAATCGTTTGGACAGAAATCGCTCGGAGATGAGGCACCGCTCGCTTTGGCCGGTGAGTCTGATAAGGGGAAGTGATCATTGTCAAAACGGACCCAACGGTCACGGAGGGATTCCTCTCCCCATGCGGAGAGACCAGAATACCTCAGCAAGGGGTTACGACGGTTTATGGAGGATCTGGGAGAAGAGGGCGGAGGACAGATCCTTGATGTGGGGTCTGTCTGTCCTGAAAATATCGATTTTCTGGCCCGTCGTGTAAAAAGACTCTGTGTCTGTGACATGTTTTTTCACTTGATTCGAGGCGCTCGCAACGGCCCACGCCCCGCCCGGACGTGGGAGCGCCTGGATTATCCCAAGGAAAGCTTTGATGGGATTTTGTTGTGGGATCTGATGGATCGGTTGGAAGACCACGATGCGGAAGAGGTTGCGAAACGATGTTACAATATGGCCAAGCCTGATGGCATGGTAATGATGCTTGCACAGGGTGAACGGACAGCTCAAAAGAAATTAAATACCTTTGTAATCAGCGATGATTCCCGGGTCTATTTGCGTCCAAAACAGGACGTGGAATTGCCCCTTTATATGCGACGGAACCGGCAGATAATGGACCTGCTGGATCCCTTTACCCTTATGACCTCATTTATCTACCGTAATGGAACAAGGGAGTTCCTTTTTCGACGATTCTGAGGAAATAGGGAAAAACGTACAATCCAAGGAGGAATATTATGACAGTGGCTCACACCAGTCGTATCCGCATCGAAAAACATGAGGGGCCCCACCGTACCGCCCATATCGAAAATTTCCCTGTGCCAATAAACTTTGGCATTCACGGCGGTATCCGGCATTTTTACCAGGAGAAATATGGCAGGGAAATCAGCGGACCGGAGTATCCTGCGACCTTGGATCACATGATTGCGGGTGTTGGAGGGTGACTGACCGGAACTCTGGGAACCGCGCTGGATGCGCGGGGAATCAAATCGGCTGAGAACCTGGTTTCAGAAGTGGAAGGGGACATCGAGGATGTGGACGGCGTCTTGAAGATTACAAAGATTCGCCTCAAGTATAGCTTCAAGATTCCCGCAGGAACAAGGGATAAGGCAGAACGGGCCCTGGAACACTATGCTGAGAAATGTCCGGCTTATCAATCGGTGAAGGGGTGTATTGACTGCTCCTGGGAAGCAGAAATAGAGGAAGCATAGACTTCCAGCTGGCTCGGTTTCCAGCCCGTGGGATTCCGGGCTGGAAACCTGGGCCGGAACTCTTTACAACTTTTGTTCTGAACGTCCATTTCGAGATTTGTTATTGCCCTGGTACGTATCTCAGATGCCGCGTAAATTCAATGCATATTGTAATAAAACTCGCGACCATTGGGGTGAGAAACCATCTTACAAGAATGTTTGCCAGTGTGCGTTTTCTGACGGTGTTGATGCCATTTACAACACCTATGCCCAGAACAGCCCCGGCTACGGCCCGGGAGGTTGGACCGGCACCCCAATTCTTGCTGCTAGTTTAATGATGAGATCTCTTGTTGAGGTAAAAATGGGCATAAAAGGTGTTTTGTTTGATTTTGACGGTACCTTGACGCTTCCCGGTGCCATTGATTTTCGTGCGATCAAGGAAAGGCTTGGGTGTCCCTTTGATGAGCCTGTCTTGGAATATCTGGAGAGCCAACCGGTTGCCACGAGAATTGAATTGACCAAGATCCTTGAAGAAGTTGAAGAGGATGCCGCCAGGACATCCCGCCCCAATGATGGTGCCGAGGAATGTGTTTTTTCTCTGAAGAAGATGGGGTTATGTCTTGGTATTCTGACAAGAAACAGTCTCAGCTCGGTTGAACTGGCCTTTAAGAATTTTGAAAGTGTATCCATAAGAGATTTTGACGCAGTTATCACGCGAGAAGATTCACTTCCAAAACCCCATCCAGAAGGGGTTTTCGAGGCCGCAGCCCAGATGAATGTTTTGCCGGAGGAGTTATTGGTGGTAGGGGATTATCGTTATGACGTGATGGCCGGGAAGGCTGCCGGCGCAAAGACGGTCTTTCTGAGTAACGGGGGCAGCTCTTTTATGTCCCCAGACGATCCTGAACCCAACTACACATTTTCCTGTCTGGAAGAACTTTTTGAAGTTCTGTGATGTCCTTTATCAAAACCCCTTGTTTATAATCTTTTGTAACTACTCAGGTTGTCGGGTTCCTGGTTGGTCGCTTTCAGCTCCTCATATTTCATGAGATAGTTGATAAAACCACGAACGACGGCACGGGTTCGTCTCGCCTGAGCGAGAGCGATGGCGGGCAGGCCTGAACCTGTAAACGTTTACTGAAAAGACGGGTTATTGGGCCTTGACGAGCAATATTTGTCCGGGGAATATGGTGCTCCTGGGTGTGAGGTTGTTTAGTCTGAGGAGTTCGGAAAGGTCCATTTGGTACTTTCTTGCAATAAGGTACGGTGAATCCCCTTTCAAAATTGTATAGGGTCGGGTCTTCATGTTTCTTGCGGGAGTGTGGGTTGCGGGTATTTGGAGGGTTTCACCAACGTTCAGGCTGGTGCCCTTTAGTTTGTTTAAAGATTGAATGGCCTTGGCAGTGGTCCCGAAATGCATTGCAATTTTCCACAAAGAGTCTCCTTTGGCGACCACTATTGTTTGAGGTTTCTTTGTGGCTTTTGAAGCTACCACGAGCGGAGATGGCTTCTGTGGGGGAACATATCTTCTCCCTGTAGGAATCTTTAGTTTCCAGCCTGTTTTGATATAACGGCTGCTCTTGAGCCGGTTGAGGTTTACGATGGCCTTTACGTTTGTCCGATATTTCCGGGCGATGACGGAGAGCGATTCTCCCCGGTTAACCCTGTGCATGACATAAGAAGGAATTGGCGGCTGCCAAAGGGGTAAACGATCAAGTTTTGCCAGAAGCATTTCTCCACTCCCCTTTGGCACTGCAAAAGCATATGGCCGGTTTGGGGTGGAATGTCTTCTTAAGGCGGGGTTTAAATGTTTTAGAACCTTATAGGATACCCCGATTTCCCTGGCTATGGTCTTTAGGTGGACCCCTTTATTTATGGTAACAACATCCGTTTGAATTGGTTTATCCACGGGAGGCAATGTGAACCCGTATGCTTCAGGGTTGTCGATGATATGCAGTACTGCCAGAAACTTTGGCACATAAAAGGCCGTCTCACGGGGAAGTTTTTCATAAAGATCCCAGAAATGGTCCAGGTAATTGATTCTCTGGTTGCGTATGAGCCTCAAGACCCTTCCTTCTCCACAGTTATAAGCGGCCAGGACCGTATCCCAATCCCCAAAGATCTGGTGCAGTTCCTTCAAATAGGCGATGGCTGCAGCCGTGGATTTTGCGACATCCATTCTTTCGTCTACCCAACGATCCCTTTTTAGCCCGTATTTGTAACCCGTTGAGGCGATAAACTGCCACATCCCCAAGGCCCTTGCCCGGGAAAGGGCCCTTACTTTAAACCCGCTTTCAATAAGGGGCAGCCACGAGAGTTCCTCTGGCATCCCCGCTTCCTTTAGTGCCTTTATAATGGCAGGTCTATACATTCCGGATCGGCGGTAGGCGTTGAGGAAGAATTTTCTTTCCCTTCCTTTTAACAGGTTGATCGCGTTTTGCACGTGTCTGTTCATCACAAGGGGAATGGCCTTATGGTTCCCGTTTGCCACGGTGTATCGGGAGGCGTAAACTTCCACAATGCGTCTTGATATAGTAATCCTAAGATCTTCTCTTTGCTGGAGAAGATCGGCATTGTTGCCGGGGTCCACTTTTAAGATGAGAGAGTAGGCCTGGTCAAGAGATTCAATGGCATTTTCGAGGTCTCCGTGTTCCCAGAAATCATAGGAGACCTGACAAAATTCCAGGGCCGAATCGAGCAGCTCCTGATTGGTCTTCTTTTTTATCTTTGGCGGAACCGTCGGAGGCTTTGAAGAGGTGGGGGTCTTTACTTTCTGAGTTTTGGGAGGAGCCGCAATCTTTATTGTCTCTTCAGTTTTGACAGGAACAGCGATTTTTTCGTCCTGGGACGGCTTTACTGAAATGCCACCCTCAATACCACTTTGTATAAGCGATTCCGCCACTGGCTTCTGCGTTGCTTTTGCCTCTGAGGCAGACGGGTCCTGTTTTGTGGGCAAACCAAGCCCTTGCGGAACAAGTTGGCTTTTGTTTGCTGCAGCTTTTTCCTGGGTGGGCTGTGTGTCAGGGCCGGCATGATAGGCGTCAGGGGCACAGCTTGCAAAAAGCAGCAAGATAAAGGTCACAATAACTGATTTTTTTATGTGGTTTTTAAAGAGAGTTTTCATTTTTTTAACTGGCACCAGTAAACGAAGTTTCAATACGCCTCTTTCTATGGGCATCGGAGTATAGAAAATGCGGCTCCGATGGTCAAGTCAAAAGGGGCTTTCCCTATAATGAACGGAGTCAAGGGGCCTTCATCTGTCGCAATAAACTTGTAAGTTCTTCTTTGCTATTTAATTCCGGATGATCCAAAACCTTTTTGTCTAAATCGTTTAAGATCTGCCCAATCTCCGGCCCCGGTAGGAGCCCCAATGTTTCCATTACACCAAAACCATCGATTGCGAGATCTTCTTTTCTGATCGGAAATGGCCTTTGCATCTGGTCCTTCACTCTTTCCCCAAGCTCGTCCAAAAGGGTCAGATGGTCGGTATCCAGGCCATGCGCCAACAGGTCTGATTGACGAAAAATCAACAATTCCTTAATCTGATCGGGGCCCACCTTCCTGATCAGACGCCGGACTGCAGCGTCAGACCATTGGGGGTTGTACCCGATCATGTGATGTTTCACAAGGTTTAGAACCTGTCCTGTTATTTTCCGGCTGAATCTGAGACGTTCCATGACCGCTTTTGTCAGTTCTGCACTTGCCGCTTCATGGCCATGAAAACGCCACCGGCCATCCACCTTTCGCCTTGCCCGAGGTTTTGCAATATCATGAAAAAGAGCCGTAAGTCTTAGCACAAGGTCCGGTCTGACCGCATCAACGGTCATCATTATATGTTTAAATATGGTATGTTTGTGATAGCCATTTTGTCTTTTTCTGTAGCCCTC
>JAUVRS010000237.1 GCA_030597505.1 Desulfobacteraceae bacterium | reverse complement strand
TGACAGGATTGACCTGGAGTATTGGAGAGTTGGAGCGGTGGAGTATTGGAGAGTTGGAGCGGTGGAGTATTGGAAAGACGATAAGCGGCTGTGAGTTTTTCAGGAACCGCGTTTGATTACTGTCACGGTACGTGATCAGGGAGCTTTTTCAACACTCCATCACTGCTGGAGCCATTCAAATTGCAGTAGACCAAATCCCCTCCGGAGATGACCAAAGCCGCGTCCTCCGGGCCCGGATCTTTAATACGTTGGAAACAGTCACTGGAAGGCCGTAAAGACGAAGACAGGACATTTTTTATTCAGAAAGGAGAGACCCGGATGAAACTTGCTGAAACCTTTGCAAACTTTGTTAAACACACCGAGTTCAAAGATGTTGATACCAGTGTGGTAGAGCACATCAAAAAGCTGACACTAAAACAGGTGATGGGTATGCTGGTTGGGTCGGCTGCACCCACCAGCCGGAAGGTTATTCGTTATGTCAAAAACTACTCCGGGCAACCCGAATCCGGCGTTTATGGATGTGGGTTTAAAGCGGATATGGCTCAGGCCGCTTATATCAACGGATTTTTTGGTCACGCATCAGAGATGGAAGATGACCAGTTTCCCGGGGGAGGGATCAGTGATGTGACAACCTGGCCGGCGCTGTTGACAGCGGCCGACCATTTGAAGCTGTCAGGTCAAGAAACCATTGTGGCACTGTATGTTGGTCAGGAGATGCAAAACCGCATTGCCATGTATGCATCGGTGGGAACCGACGGCATTGGAATCTGCAACCTGCCGTTTATCGGTATCTATGGTGCAACCGCAAGCTGTGCTCGGGCGTTTGAATTGACAGAAGAACAGGTCAAGGCCTCTATTGGTCTGGCTATGGTTACGGGTCTTGGATATATGCACACTTGGGGAACCGATGCCCATTTTCATGAATCAGCCACTGTCTGCAAGAATGCGGTGATAAATTCCATACTGGCCAAAGACGGTGCCACGAGCAATCCCGTGATCGAAAAGTGTTTGGACATGCTGACCGGAGGAGACAAAAACCTTGATTTTGATAAGATGATCGAAGGGCTTGGGGATGCACCGTTTTATACAAATAACACCTGGATCAAAAAATGGGGCTTCTGCTTTTTTACCCACAACTTTGTGGATATACTGGACAAGCTCTTAAAAGAAAACGATCTGAAACCCGGCGATATCGAAGAAATTGTCCTTCATTTTGATCCATTGCGAGAGGTCGTGGATCGGCCCGAACCAAAAGATGCAGAAGACAGTCGGTTTAGCACACAGCATGTCCTTGCCTACCATCTGGTTCATGGTGAATGCGATCTCGAGACCTGCACAGAGGCCGCGATAAATGACAAGCGAGTTGAAGCGTTTCGCAAAAAGGTCAGGGTAGAGTATCACGCGGAATATGAAGAACGGTATTTTGGCGGAGAAGGCAAGATGGATATCAAAACTGTTAGCGGCGGGACCTTTTCGGGGGCGATGGATCAGCCTCTCGGGTCGCCCAAATATCCTCTCAGTATGGGGCAGGTTGTGGATATCTATTCTAAATATTGTAAAGGAATCCTGTCAGAGGCGCATATTGAACGAACAAAGGATATCATCCTCAACATGGAAAATGAACCGGATCTTCAGGAATTGTTTGATATATGCACTTTCAGACATTTTCTGAAATAAGGGAGTAAGTTCTCAATACGTTGGGGCACCGTGGGGTTCAGCTGTTTCTCTCCGGCGCTCTCTAAACCGGTCGTCGTAGCGTGGCTGATATTTGGGGTTTTGACGAAAGCACGGAGAAGCCAATAAGGGTTCATAGGAGAAAACCCCAAATATCAGCCACTGCGAAAGTGAGAAGTAAATCCCTTTTGAGAGAGCGCCTTCAAGAAACACCCGAACCCCACTCCAAGTGTCCTATTATTTCTCCTGGACTTATTGAGAAGTTATATAATGGATTGCTGCTGTTTTGTTGTAACTGCTCAGGTAGATAGCGCTGTCGGAGAGAAGGAGGTGGGTGACATGAAAAAAAGAGTATCAATTGTTGAAGGAGACATCACCAAACAAAAGGTGGATGCCATTGTCAATGCCGCCAATAACTCGCTATTGGGGGGCGGCGGGGTGGACGGAGCTATCCACAGAGCCGCAGGTTCGGAACTGCTGGAAGAGACTCGTCAGATGGGGGGGTGCCCAACCGGCGAGGCCAGGGTAAGCAAAGGGTACCGGCTCCCTGCCAGATGGGTGATCCATACGGCAGGGCCGATATGGGCCGGAGGACACAAAAATGAGGATAATCTTTTGGCTGGTTGTTACAGAAACTGTTTGAAAATGGCTGTTGAGCACGGGGCTAAAACAATCGCGTTTCCTTCAATCAGTACGGGTGCTTACAGGTTCCCTCTGGAAAGGGCCACAGAGATTGCAATGGGGGAGACCGGGAAATTCCTTGAAAACGACAACATCCTAAAAAAGGTTGTGTTTGTATGTTTTGGGGAACGGGTGTTAAAGGCCTATCAAGATGCGTTTGAAAAGATTTTATGATTGGTTGCTACAGACACTCACAGGGGGATGCAGACCTCCTGCTGACCATATCGCGCGTTTAGACCTGGGGTGGATCGTTGAAGTCATGGGGCCCTTTATCCCTCATCATCCTTGAGAAAATATTTGTGATATTCCTCTTCAGTCAGATGTTTTTTCATAAGCCGAGTGATGAGATCAAAAATCGCTTCCATGTCTTCCTGGGACATGCGGTCTCTTATGAGGGCCATTAGCCGGTCTTCTGAAAACCTTTGCAGGTAGTATATAAGGGTGCATTCATCGGTCTCCCGGGTGAGACCGAAACCCACCAGTCCATCATATTCTTCCACAAATCGGTGTTTGTTTTTTTCCATACTGACCTCGTGTGTTAACTGTTTCTTATCTTTCAATACGTATATAGGTCTTAAGAGCCACAGAGCCTATGACCACGGCTTCCACCACCGGACGCGGCCCCTGGAGCAACCGGTCGGCCAGTTCTCTGGCTTTGTGTGGGTCTTGTGCAAGATCTGATTTGTTCAAAAATGCTGCCCGTCTTGCTAAACCAGGTGTATTTTTGAAAAGCCCATGGCTTGACTCAAAACCCCTGGCAATGGCATCAGGGGTAAGTTCCATGCCTTGTTTGAGACCAGTGACCTTTTCATATAGCTCAGGTCTAAACACGACCTGAGGTCCGAATTGTTCACCCACGGCCTCAAGACCCATCACAGCGACCACCAAACTTGTTGAAGAGGGGATTACGGGTTCGTGTGATGCCGGTGCCTTGAGAGGACGACTTGCCGAGCCATCTGCCTCCAGGATAAGATAGTCAATCAGGGGATCGGTGAAAAGAGAGTCTGCCAGTTGAGGATGTATCCCTTCTACCTTGCCGGTGTCAGAGAAGTCCCGGGCCAAAAAGACATACCCATAGTTTTTAAGCCCCTCTCTCAGTTTTTTTTCCCATGAGGGATCATTGGCGCAAAGAATCAGACAAGGGAATCGTTTGGCTTCTTCCCGGGAGACCTTTGTAGTGGTTGTCGTGACGACCCGCCCTCCCCTTTTATTCAGTTCTTCTGCCAGCGCCTCCATTATACTTGTTTTGCCTCCCCCGCCCACAAGGGCCACGTGTTCCCTTGGCCCCAGAGCGAGGGCATCTGTCAAATCCTTTGCCGTCATCTGTTCCTCAGGACCCGGCTATCCCCAACCCTGACCGTTATCTGAGATTTATCAAAGTATTCTATCAGAGGTATGACAAATTTGCGGGAGACACCTGTCATGTCTTTGAACTGGGGGGTGGTGATCTCACCATATTCTTTCAGAAACCTGACCAGTCTTTCCCTGAGATTGTCCACGACTTCACTGTGAAAATACAGGTCTTCCTTGATTTTGAGCAGGACCCCATCCTTGAGCATGACGTCAAGAACTTCGGCCGCTGAGTCTCCGGGAAAGTTATCTTTTATCTCCTTAAAATAGGGAGGTTGAAGCCCACTTTTCAAATAGGTCTCTTCCAGTTTATTCCGTACCTTTTTCTGATCCTGGGCCAGGGTTACCTGATGGCCTTTAAGACGAACGCTCTCCTTTTCAAGAACAATGATCCCATCCCGTGCAAGCTGGTTTATGAGGTGGTTAAAGAGTTTGGAGCTGTTCTTGCCCGCAGTTCTTGAACGAAGTTCTTCCTTTAAGAGCCCTGTTTTTAGAGGGAAATCGTTATGATATCCGGAGATGGTCTCAACGATTTCTTCCCTGGCCATTTTTAGAAAAGTTTCGTGTATAAGGACTTTGCGTTCTCTGTCATACTGTATAATCTTCTTTTGGGCCTTAAGAGCCGTCAGGGTCTCATCCAACTTTTTCTTGTGCGTGTTTGCCATAAAGGAGAGTTCCACCTCTTCCAAACCCTGGAATCGTCCCATTGACACAAACAGTTCAATGACCTCTTTGAGTTCTCCTTCCTGGAGTCGTTTCAATTCCGAAAGGACGGTTTTCGAGAAACGCTTTTTCTTTCTTGGTAAGGGGTTAAGGACCTCACCGCCGCCTATGGTCCGAACCGGTGAATAGCTCCTGAGGACATATCGGTCACCTCGCAGTAGGGTGGTGGGTTGGTCAAGTCTGATTTGTGCGAGACAGGACTCACCGGGCGCAAGCTCATCCCTGTCCAAAAGAACAAGCGTGGAGATGACCTCCGAGGTTCCGTTATGGAAACGTACCTTGGCCCTGTTTTTTAATTTTCGGGGCGCGCTTGGCAACAGGTCCAGGAGTACGTCAACCATATAAGTAGTCCTGAGTGAGTCTTTGGTTGCCACGATATCCCCTCTGCTTAAAACAG
>JAUVRS010000297.1 GCA_030597505.1 Desulfobacteraceae bacterium | reverse complement strand
TCTGACCTTTCCAAAATCTTTGATCAGTTCCTTTACATTGAGCATTAAATGACCTCGTCAGAATGACGGCGTCTCATTCTCGCAAACAATTTAACAAAGCCTCCGGTGATGCCCTCTGGGAGCAGAAGAACCAGTATGATGAGAGTGGCTCCAATAAGGAACATCCAGTATTGCGTAAAAGTGACGGCATACAATCTCAAATAGGTAAACAAAATGGCCCCAATGATGGGCCCTTCAAGAACCATGAAACCACCTAAGAGTGTCATATAAACAATCTCTCCTGAAAAAATCCATTCGGCTATTTCCGGGGTAACATGGCCATCGACAAAGCTCCACAAAGCCCCACCCAACCCGGTATATAGACCGGAGATGATAAACGCATACCAGCGATACCTACGCACCCGAATGCCAATCATTTCGGCCCTTACCTCATTATCCCTAATGGACTGAAGGGCTTTCCCAAAGGGTGAATTGACGATACACATCATTACGATGGTGCACACGGCAAAGATGCATATGAGGAGGTAATAGTATGCACCTGAGAGGAATTCAAATCGCTTTACCCCCTCATATGATTTGCCAAACATCATGGGTAGCTCAATATGGATCCCGTCGGAGCCGCCCGTGATATCATAGAGCTTGACCAAAAGGGCATACAGGACCATGGAAAGGGCAAGGGCAAGAATGGAAAAAAAGATTCGTGTGTGACGAACACAAATAAAACCAAAGATGGCAGACACTACAAAAGAGGCCAAAAGGGCCACCGGTATTAGGATTTCAATACGATAGAGGTCCGGGTAGTATTCACCCATCATCCCTACGGCATAGGCCCCGACGGCAAATAAGGCCCCGTGGCCAAAAGAAAGGAGGCCGGTGTATCTTAGAAGGAGATTAAAACCCAGACACATAATGCCAAACGTGATGCCGGATTCGATAAGCATCAACTGATAGATTGGGATCAGCTTTGGCATAAACAGCAAAAAAATAAAGATCCCCAGATAAACAAAAAATTTCGGTCTGATCATGGCATCCCTAAGCAGCACTCACTTATTTCCCAAATAGACCTTGTGGCTTAAACACCAAAATGATGACAGCGATCAAAAACAATAAAGGCAACTCAATTTCAGGAAAGAAGACAATCCCGATGGAACGGGTTTCACCCACAATGAGAGAGCCCACAAGTGCCCCTTTGAGACTCCCCAACCCCCCCACGACGACAACAATAAAGGCCAGGATCAGCGGATCCATTCCAATGCCCAATAGAGCGGGGGTGGTCGGCACGATAAGAGCCCCGGCCAGACCGGCCAATGCGGCACCCATACCAAAGGCCAGGGTGTTGAGTCGTCCGATCCGAATCCCCATTGCCGTGGCCATCTCTCTGTCCATGGAGATGGACCTCAGCATGATGCCAAGCCGAGTCTTGGACATGATCAGCCAGATACCGATGCCTCCGGCAATACTGACCAGAATGACAAATAGAAAATACAGGGGATATTGATTGCTACCGATAGCCAGATTCCCCATAATGGTAAATGGCTGTGAGGCGTAGTAGGCGGTCCCCCCCCAGACCATCTTGATGAGGTCTTCTATCAGGAGCAGCGCCCCGAAGGTGATCAGAAGCTGGTACTCCAATGCCCGTCGGTACATAGGGCGGATGATTGATGTTTCCAATATCAGCCCGATCACCCCGACCACCCCCAAGGCCACAAAAAGACTGACAAAAAACATGATCATGGGGGTCTTTTCACCAACGGCGCCCACAAGCCAGGCGGCCACAAAGGCGCCAACGGCAAACAGGGAGCCGTGGGCAAGATTCAAGATGCCCATTACGCCCAGAATGATGCTCAATCCGAGCGAGGTGAGAAATAAAAAAGAGGCAAAATATAATCCATTCAGTATGTAAATAACCCAGTTTTCCATAAAGATAGCCTATGTTTAGTCAGGCCCCCAAAGTATCGAAGGGGCCTGACTATCGGGTTTTTTCAGGTCTGCATGCCCGTTACCCAAGCCACCTCCCCTCTTTCCAGCTCTCGATCCAGTCCTGTGTTCGTATCCCCGGAGGGGCATTACACATGAGTGCGGGAAAGACAGACATACGATCGGGGTCCAGGATGGGGAACGAATATCCCTTTACCTTTTTTGAAATCCCAACCAGGACATCCTCCCTGCCATTGTGATCATCTCCGATGGTTAGGATGCCCGAAGGTGTCTGAATGGATAGCCCTGCCGCTGCCTTGCTGATCTCCTCCTTGGTTGGCCAGCCGCCCACCAGAGAGGCGGCCTTTTCCACAGCCGCCTTGTAAACGTATATGGCTTGATATGCATGGTAGCATGGATAGGTGGGGTATTTGTTGTAGCGTTTGTGATAGGTCTCGACAAACCATTTGTTGAGAGGCCATTTGTCAGCGGGCGGATAGAGGAAATAATGCGTTCCGGCACAGCAGATGATCTGCCCTTCCGGATAATCCATCCCCACCTCTTGTGGGTAAGGTTCGCCCCGAGAAAAAGCCATCCGCGCCTTTTTAAACAGCCCCATTCCAATGGCCTGTTTTGTGAAGGTAACCGCATCTCCGCCCCACAGGGCCGAGTGGATAACCTCGGCTCCGGAGCCGATCAGGGCACTGATATGGGCGGTGTAGTCAGTGGTAAACAGCTTTGGCCACAGTTTTTTGACCACTTGCACACCTGGCACCAATTTCTTGATGGCGGTTTCAAATATGAGCCAGCTATCCCTTCCCCAGGCATAGTCGGGATTGATACCCGCTATCTTTTTGATATCGGGAAAGTATTTCTTTATATAGAGGGCGAGTCCGATGTTATCGATTCCCAGATGGGCCGAGCTACGAAATCCAAGGCCGTACTTCGGGACCTTGTACGGAGAACGCTTCTTTTCCATCAGCACATGGGTTCCACAGTCATAGGCTATAATAAGGCCGCCCAGTTCATCACTCAAAGGAAGCACTGCCTTGCAGTTTCCAGAGGAGATATAGCCTAGAATAACATCCACCTTGTCTTCTAATATCAATTTACGGGCCAACTTTACCTGCGTACCGGCACCACCCGATTCGTCATAGCTTTTCATTTGGATTTTTCTGCCCAATATGCCGCCCGTTTTATTGATCTCATCCACACACATTTTGTAGGAATTGTCTCCGGGGATCCCAAAAGGCGCTGCCGCCGCCCCGGTCAGGAAACTTATGGTCGCTATCCTGATAGGCGTTTTTGGAACGGAACGAGCCTGTGCAGCGGTTGCCTTTCTCACGTTTACGGTCGATCCTATGAGTCCGGCCGCCCCAAGGCCAATCCCTGCTGCTCCTGCAGATTTGATGAATTCCCTTCTCCCGATCTTTTTTTTAGTCATGACAAACCCCCTTCTTTCAAATAAACCCTGTTAATTCCAAGATGAAAATACCACTGAATGGTTCGTGACCCGACCAAATCTAGTCTTTCTATTTCATCACCTCCTTTTGGGCTCTTTTTTGGGATTTTTTGATTTATCAAAAAGGTTACAAAGGATCCGGATTCCATATATTACACTGTGGGTTGCGCTAAGGTTGATTAGGAACAATTACAGGAATGAG
>JAUVRS010000295.1 GCA_030597505.1 Desulfobacteraceae bacterium | reverse complement strand
GGAATTGGAACGGGAACCTGAAGAAGAAATCCTCGCCGCAAAAAATGTAAACATTTATCTGTCAAATGCTGAAGTGATATTTGAAGATTTTTAAAAGTCCTTTTTCTGAGGATCAAAAAATACCTTACATTCTCGCCCCATGCCTTGACAACCGAGAGATCATTTCTATATTAGAGGCGTTTCAAAGAGTAACGCATGGTTAAAGACCAGGAAACTAAGCTTCTTTACCCAAGATGTCTCTAATATTTCTCACCCAGGAGGGAACTTTTTGTGATGAATAGATGTAAACATGGTCTGCTACAAGAACAATGCGGCATTTGTTTGAGGGAGGAGATAAGACTTTCTTCAAGAAATACGCTTGTCAAAGCTGACAAAACCAACCCTGTACAAAAAAAATAGCCAGAAGACCACCGGCAGAAAACCCTTTTTGTCCTACCTTTTTTATTTGCCCTACCCTGTTTTATTTGTTTGGGGCTGCACACACTTAAACATCAAGAAAGGAGACACAGATGTTATTTGAACTTCGACAGTATCGGATAAAAGATGGGAAACGTGATCGATGGGTAAAATTGATGGAGGAGGAGATAATCCCCTTTCAGATCTCCAAAGGTGTGGTTGTGATCGGCAGTTTCATTGCTGAGGAGGAAGAGGACCTGTATATATGGATACGCCGCTTCAAAAACGAGGCGGAGCGCGAAAGGCTTTACAAAGAGATTTATGAAAGTGACTATTGGGTAAATAACATAACGCCGCAGGCGGACGAGATGCTCGACCGGGAAAGGATGGAGATCACACGGCTTGAAGCGACCCCTAAATCAGTAATTCAGTGACCGGAGATATCTCGTAAAGCGTCAGGAGGCCAGCACAACCCCCTGAGTCTCACACTTTTCTAGACGTAACCCCACCCGGGACTTGCCGAATCTTCCGTGGCGCTGCCCACCACATGCCGCCACATCCAAGGGCGCAAATGACCATTGCCATTGCAAACGCACTTTTGTAACTCTTGGTGAATTCAAAAACCCAACCGCCCAGCCAAGGACCTATTGATCCTCCTAAGGCAAAGCTAAACCAAACAAAACCGATGATCGCCCCTGCCTTTGGCCCCTGAAAGATATCAGTGGTTGCCGCAGCTATGGGCGGAGAGGTCATTCCCATGCCAAAGCCAACCGCTGCGGCATAATAATATAGCATCCACGGTTGCGTATTATCTGTTATAAACATTAACATCAATATTCCCGAAATAACAAAGACTGCGCCGATGGTCAGCGTGGGTTCGCGTCCGATTCGATCAGAAATAAGGGCAACCAGACACCCCAAAGAAAAAAAGACCCCAAAAAGAGACAAAACCGAAGAAGCGTAGATCCTCGAATAGCCCATATCCATGGCGAAAGCGATATGATGAGCCACCAAAATATGTTGTGTTATGCCCCACAGACAGAACGTTGAAAGACACAACATCCAGAAGGGCCCTGTTTTAACCGCCTTTGACAACGTCCAGTCTGTAGTTGGCCAGGTTTGGTCCTTGTTCAACGGCACCTCCGTCTTTCTGTCCCGGTAAGGACCTTCATACCCTGACGTACCATCGACAAAAAGACCCTTATCCCGGGGGTGGTACCGTACGATAAAGATTATTACGGGTAACATACACCCAAAAACAATAGCTGCCTCGATCAGAAACGTATTTCGCCAATCCAACTTATCAATCAAGAATGCGATTCCCGGATAGCAGATAAAAGACCCGCCAACGCCAAAAAACAGGAGCGAAAAAGCCAACCCCCGCCGCCTCTCAAACCAATTCCTCAAAACAGCGGTAAATGGAACCGCACCCGTCAGGGAAAGTCCTACTCCCGTTGCAACGCCAAAACTCAAATAAAAATGCCAAGGCTCATTTCCCAATCCCGATAGGGCCAACCCCAAGCTTAGCAGTATTGTTCCAAGGGCCATGGTTTTGCGCGGGCCTATACGATCAACCAAGCCACCAGCAATGGGGGCTGCCAGACCATAAGTCAAAAGGTGGATGGAGAGTATACCGGCGGTCAGGTCTCTGGGCCATTGAAACTCTTTAAGGAGTGAGGGGAAAATAACAGAAAAAGAATATCGAGATCCGTAGCCAAGCGCATATGATACAACGCCGGCAGCCACTATAATCCATCCGTAATAGATAAAGGGGTGTTTCCTCATTTGATCATCAGTGCTCCCAAATGGAAGAAAAATTCTAGTTTTGGTTCGGACACTATTTAATGAAATCCGGCTACCGGGATTTTAAAAAGCGGCCGAATATAGCATGACGATTCCAACCTTTCAACCC
The DNA here is from genome assembly GCA_030597505.1 of Desulfobacteraceae bacterium. Classification (GTDB taxonomy): domain Bacteria; phylum Desulfobacterota; class DSM-4660; order Desulfatiglandales; family Desulfatiglandaceae; genus JABMQV01. The sequence goes on along the minus strand of JAUVRS010000295.1, from coordinate 1,358 downwards.
ATTCATTGTATTTAAAAGTTTGAAACAATTTAACACCCTGGAATTCTCGATCCCTATGACGCCCCATGGTATTTTCGCCGGTTGGGGTCCTCTTTTGAAACCGTGGGGGTAGGGTGGTTTGTAAATTTTTCCGGTGATATTGTCCGGCATGATGGTGGAATGGGTGGTTATTACAGTTTTGCAGGTTTTGACAAACAATGAAAGGTCAGAGAAATGGTCTTCAAGGAAAAAAACAAAAACTTCTGCAAAAAAAATCTGTAATATGCGGGGTCGGTGCTTAAAAAGCGATTCAGATTCTGATATGGGTCACCCTGTGTCTTTATTAACCAATGATCTAATGGTGTTAACAATCACATCCAAAGGTGTCCCCGGGCCATAATTACCTACAGTTCCCATTTTTTCCAGCGCCTCGGCGTCATCTGGCGATATGAGCCCGCCTGTCATCACATAAATATCCATGGTATCCCACTTTTTTAACTCTTCCAGGACAGTCTCAGCGATAATCGGCATACTACCCGTATGGTCACTCAAGGCGATAACATCGACGTCCTCATCAATGGCTGCAGCCACAACCGCCTCAGGGGTTTGATATCTGCCCGTATAAATAGCCTCCATCCCTGCATCCCGAAAAGTGTAAAGCAATGTAAGCGCACCCCTTTCGTGGATATCACAGCCAATCTTGGCAATCAAAATCCTGATTTTTCTACCCGTGTGCATGGCCATTATCACTCCTTAACCAATTGGCGGACAAACGATGGCATTTCGATTTGCTCAAACGGATCGTAGGGAATCCCATAACCCAGCCGGATTACACCTGTGACCTCACCCAGCGTAGCCCCTGTTTTGGCGGCATCAATAATAGGTCGGGTCACATTTTTCCCGTTTTTTGTTGCTTTATGGAGTTCCTTTAAAGACCTGGTAAGCCTTTCTCGATCACGGCTTTCCTTAAACTCCTTTACCTCTCGGACCCGCTGTTCACGGAGCGCAATGGAAGGTACCTTGTATGCGACATCCCGAATAGAATCATTAATGGGACCTTCTTCATCTTCACTTTCAAATGCATTGACTCCAACAATCAACCGTTTGCCTTCAGCCTTTTCTTGCTGCACCTTAAGCCGGTTGGATTCCATGATTCCGTTTAACCAACCCGACTCAAGACATTCAAAAATCCCGCCTCGTTTTTCAATTTGATCCAGATATCTGTTGACTTCCTGCTCCAGTTTACTCGTCAGCCATTCCAGATGATAGGACCCTCCCAGGGGATCTGCAACCAAAGGGACATTGGCCTCATGGGTTATGATGTGCTGAGTGTCCAGATTAAAAACCCTCGCCTCATAGGACTGTAAGCCAACTGCCTC
>JAUVRS010000004.1 GCA_030597505.1 Desulfobacteraceae bacterium | reverse complement strand
GTTTGACCCTCCTTTACCAAGTGGTGGAACCGCTTATTGGTATCACTTGGGCTCCCGAGACCTGCGAACATTCTCATGGTCCAAAGTTGCCCCCTGTACATGGACGACTGTACCCCCCGTGTAAAGGGGTATTCACCAGGGAAACCCAGGTCTTTTGAGAAATCCTGATCCGCGATATCAGATGGGGTATAGATTTTGTTAATTACCGTGTCCGAAACTGTAGAAAATCTCCCAAGCCGCTCTCGTTTTGAGGAAAAAATTTTCTCAAGTCGCTTCTTCCACCGTCTACAGCCCTTTTCTATGTCCTCAAATATCTTTTGATCAAACGTCAAGGGCATCAGGTCACCCCCTTTTTATTGAATATTATGGATTTACAATAGCCGATTGGTGTCTTTGGATCCGCAACTTTGATGGTTTCCTAAAAACTCCAATAGTTTATTTTAAAAGATTTTTTGCTATTACCAGACGCATGATCTCATTGGTACCTTCATATATCTGGCATATTTTTGCATCCCGCATGTGTCTTTCCATGGGATATTCCCGACAATATCCGTATCCTCCCAATACCTGAATTCCTTCAACAGAGGCCCTCATGGCCGCGTCCGAAGCATACATTTTGGCCATGGCCGCCGCTTTTTCATAGGGTTTCTTGTTGTCCTCAAGCCATGCCGCTCTCAGGGTAAGCAGTTCAGCGGCATCCAGTTCTGTGGCCATGTCTGCCAGTTTCCACTGAATGGCCTGAAAGGTGGCTATGGGTTTGCCGAATTGTTCTCGCGTCTTGGCGTACTCCACTGCCTCCTCAAGCACAGCCCTGCCGATCCCGACGGCCTGAGAGGCGATGCCTATCCGACCGCCGTCAAGGGTGGTGAGCATCTGTCTGAACCCCCCGCCCTCTTCCCCCAGGAGGGCATCCGCCGGCACCCTGGCATCCTCAAAGACCAGCTCTGACGTCCCGGAGGCGCAGATACCCAACTTTTCCTCCACCCGGCCCACTTTAAAGCCAGGTGTATTCTCGAAGTCAACAACAAATGAGCTGATCCCCTTGTAACCCTTCCCTTTTTCCGTCACCGCAGCGATCAGACCATAAGATGCCACGTTGCCATTGGTGATAAACTTTTTCTCCCCGTTTAAAACCCATTCTACTCCGTCCCTCACGGCGGTCGTCCGCATACCGGCCGGGTCCGAACCAGCTCCCGCCTCGGTCAGGCCATAACATCCGAGTTTTTCACCTGCCGCACACGGGTAAAGATATTTCTTTTTTTGTTCATCCGTCCCATAGGCATCCACGGGGAAACAGTATAGGGAGTTATTTACAGACATGATCACCCCTGTGGAGGCACATGCCTTTGAGATTTCAATAAGGGCAAGCACATAACATACGTAGTCCATGCCTCCGCCGCCGTATTCCTCGGACACGGCAATGCCCATCATCTTCAATTCGCCCAGCTGTTTTACGATATCCACGGGATGCTCGTGGGTCGCGTCGAGTTCCGCTGCCCTTGGTTTTATCTCAACTTCGGCAAACCGCCGGACCATATCTTGAACCATTTGTTGTTCTTCAGTCAGGGCAAAGTCCATGGTCAGGTTAACTCTCCTTTGAATTCGGGTTTTCTTTTCTCTAAAAACGCGCTCATCCCTTCATTTGCATCCGGGCTGGCCTTACACAACGCAAAGGCATCTGCTTCCATATAGCACCCAGAGTGCAAATCAACGTCAAAACCACGGTCGATACAACGTTTAATGGCCCGGAGGGACACCTTGCCTTTCCCCGCCATGAGATTGGCTGTCTTCATGGTCTCTTCCCACAATGTATCGTGGGGGAATACCCTGTTTACAAGACCAATCTCCTTTGCCTCCTGGGCGCTGATTATGGCCCCCGTCAAGCAGAGTTCTTTAGCCATGGTTTTTCCAACCAGTCGCGAAAGCCGTTGGGTTCCCCCAAACCCGGGGATGACCCCAAGATTAATTTCGGGCTGCCCGAATTTGGCATTCTCGGAGGCATAGATAAAATCGCAGGCCATGGCGATCTCCGTCCCGCCCCCCAAGGCAAACCCGTTGACACAGGCAATTACAGGAATTGGCAGACCTTCCAGACGAAAGAGAAGTTCGTGCCCACCCCGTGAAAATTTACGACCCTCAAGGGGTGAAAGTTTTACCATATGAGCTATATCGGCGCCGGCCACAAATGCCTTTTCACCTTCACCGGTAAGCACAAGTACTCTTGTATCGTGATCCGCTTCAATATTTTCCAGGGCATCGTTGACTTCTTCCAGAACAGCCGGATTGATGGCATTTAACGCCTTTGGGCGGTTAAATTTTATGATCGCAACTCCCTCTTCAGTTTCAAATATAATGTTTTCGTACGACATCGCTCACTCCCTTTTTGGATTTATTATTTATGATGACGAATGTTGGTCGACCTGTTCAATCGGCAATCTCTAACACCGTTGCCATGCCTTGCCCACCCCCAATGCAAAGAGACGCAAGACCCAAATCATGGCCGCCCCTTAACATAATGCCCATAAGGGTCAGTATGATCCTTGCGCCCGTGCATCCGATGGGATGTCCGATGGAAACCCCGCTTCCATGAACATTTGTCTTTTCCACATCGCATTTGAGCTCCCGCATACATGCGATGGCCTGGGCCGCAAATGCCTCATTCAACTCAATGGCACCAAAGTCATCAATAGACAAGCCTTCTTTCTCAAAGATCTTTCTCACGGCCGGAATTGGGCCCAGCCCCATATAGGCAGGGTCAATCCCTGCATATGTGCAGGCCTTTACCCTGACGAGAGGCTTTATCCCCAGTTCCTTGGCTTTGTCCGCGGACATGAGAAGCAACGCGGCTGCAGCATCGTTGATCCCCGATGCGTTTCCTGCAGTGACCGTCCCATCCTTTTTGAACGCTGGACGCAGTTTCCCCATTTTTTCCGCACTGGTATCCATAGGTCTTTCATCGGTATCAAATACAACGGGATCTCCCTTTCTCTGGGGAATCATCACCGGTACGATCTCATTATTGAATGTCCCGTCGGCGATAGCCTTTCTGGCACGCTGATGGCTCAGTGCCCCAAGTTCATCCTGCTCTTCTCTCGAGATACCATATTTCTCCACAATGTTCTCGGCGGTAATACCCATGTGATAGCCATAAAAAATCTCAAACAGCCCGTCAAACACCAGCAGATCCACCAGATCAACATTGCCCATACGGGCTCCCCATCGGGCCGCCGGCAGGGTATAGGGAATCAGGCTCATATTTTCCATTCCACCGGCCAAGATCACCTCGGCATCCCCCGCTCGGATCGCCTGCGTGGCGAGCGTTACTGCCTTCATGCCGGATGCACATACCTTGTTTACAGTAAAGGCACTTGTCTCTTTTGATATCCCTGCTTTGATCATCGCCTGTCTGGCAACATTCTGTCCCTGGCCGGCCCCCACCACATTTCCCATGATCACTTCATCAATCTGAATGGGGTGATGCGAATCATCATAATCATAACTCTTTTTCTCAAGCTCAATCATCCCAAGATCTTTAAGGCCATCCGGTTCAAACCGCGTCAGGGCGTCAGATGCCACGGGTTTCAAGTTAATTTTTTTGAGGGTTTCCCTCAGTACCAGGGCACCCAGTTCAACAACAGGGGTTCCCTTTAAGGCACCGCCAAAATTTCCAACCGGCGTCCTTGCGCCGGAAACAATCACCACATCCGTCATACGCGATCTCCTTTATATGTTAACCCGGAAACACCGAACCAACGTTTTCCCCAGTCTTGAACCCAGATATATTTCTGAGGTATTAATATCTACCCCTCGTTGTAAACGACAAGGGTCACCGCCTCACCGCCACCCAGACAGAGGGAAGCCTCTCCAATGGCTGCCCCTCTGTCCTTCATTGCATAGATGAGGGTGGTCAAGATCCTGGCACCGCTCGCCCCGATGGGGTGACCCAGAGCGACGGATCCGCCGTGGATGTTCAGTTTTTCGGAATCGATTCCCAACTTATTGCTGACAGCGACAGAAGAAGAGCTAAAGGCCTCGTTTATTTCGTGGAGATCCACATCTTCCACCTTGAGGCCATCCTTGGCCAGGACCTTGGGTATTGACAATATGGGCGCCACAAGAACGTATTTCATATCAATCCCTGCGGCCCCTTGTGCGCCCACACGTACCATGGGTCTACATCCCAGTTCTTCTGCCTTCTCACGGGCCATGAGCACTAAGGCCGAACTGCCGTCACTTATCTTGGATGCATTCCCCGCCGTTACCCTGCCGTCTTTTTTAAAGGCCGGTCTAAGCCTGGTCAGCCCCTCTGCAGTTGTCTTTGGTTTTTTCCAAGGAATTTCATCCTCATCAAATATCTTTGGTTCTCCCTTTCTTACAGGAATTTCAACCAGTGCGATCTCATCCTTGAACTTCCCTTCCTCAATAGCCTTCCACGTTTTTTCATAGGAATTGAGTGAAAAGGCATCCATATCTTCCCTGGTAACCCCATATTTATCCGCCGCCAGTTCCGCACTCATTCCCATATGAAAGTCATTTACATGGTCCCAAAGCCCGTCGTGCACCATACCATCAACAAGCGTTCCATTGTTCATCCGGTAACCGGTTCTTGCCTTTTCAAGCATGTAGGGACAGAGATTCATATTTTCAAATCCCCCTGCCACCACAACATCGGCGTCGTTACACTGGATGGCCTGGGCCGCAAGCATCACGGCCTTAAGACCTGATCCACAGACTTTGTTTATTGTAATGGCACCTACATCCCACGGGAGACCGGCCTTGACCATGGCCTGTCTTGCTGGGTTCTGCCCCAGTCCATGGGGCAGGACATTGCCCATTATCACTTCGTCCACATCCTCGTACCCTATACCCGCGCGTCCAACCGCCTCTTTGATTACAATAGCCCCGAGTTCCGTTGCCGGAATGGAACAAAGACCGCCCGAAAAATCACCAATGGCTGTCCTGCACGCGCTGACTATGACCACATCCCTCATATGCAATTCCCCTTTCTAAAAGACAGGCTTAGGGCCTGCGCAAAAATAAAAATATCTTTCAAAAAATCAACTAAATATATTAGGAGTCACGTTTTTAAGTCAAGACAAATTGAAAATCCCCCAGTACCCCATCTTCAACCAGGATCTTAGACCTGATCGTTTCATCCTTCTTTTATATTTGTTTCCACATTTTTGCTTGACAACCCCGCGAACGACCGACTAATCAAAAAGTACAGACAACCCCCAGATTTAGATTCTGGAAACTGTTCAAAAAATGAACAGAGAAGATTCCTCCCGATACCCTAACCCCATGCGCAAAAGAGAAAGGAAGGTTCTATGAACCCAATCGCAAAAGAGCTAAACCAAATAATAAAAGAGGCCAATGTACACATTTACGAATCGTTATCAGAGGTAGGTAAAAACCTCTTTTTCCCAAAGGGAATTCTTACCCAGGGTGCCGAGGCAAAAGAAAAGGCCTATAAGTTTAACGCCACAGTCGGTATGGCCACTGAAAAAGGGCGGACCATGTTCCTTCCCTCTGTTATGTCAATGATAAGAGAGCTCAAACCGGAGGATGCGCTTACCTACGCCTCTTCCTTTGGGGTTTTGCCATTGCGTGAGGCCTGGAAGGAGGCCCTGCCAGAAAAAAACCCCTCCCTCAAAGAAAAAGAAATCAGTCTTCCTGTTGTAAGCCATGCAATCACTCACGGGATGAGCGTCATTGCAGACATGTGGGTGGATCCGGGCGATACAATCATTCTTCCGGACAAAATGTGGGGTAACTACAACATGATATTTTCGGTCAGAAGGGGGGCCAGAATCGTACATTATTCTTTATTTGACGATCGGGACAAATTTAATTTGGATGCCTTTAAAGCCTGTGTTGAGTTCGAGGCCAAAGGGAGAAAAAAGATCATCGTAATACTCAACTTTCCCAACAATCCCACGGGCTATGCCCCGACCGTGGAGGAAGCTGACGGTATTGTTGACATTCTGGTAAATGTGGCCCGAGGCGGGGTCAATGTCCTGGCCTTGACAGATGACGCCTATTTCGGATTATATTATGAAGAGGAAACACTCAAAGAATCCATATTTGCAAAACTCATGGGTCGTGATCCCCGCCTGCTTGCTATCAAATTGGATGGCGCCACAAAGGAAGATTATGTTTGGGGGTTGAGAGTGGGTTTTATCACATATGGTGTATTTCTTGAGACAGACCCGAGGCCTCTCTATGACGCCCTGGAAAAGAAAACAGCCGGTGGCGTGAGAGGATCCATCTCCAATGCCTCGCACCTGGGTCAGGAAATAATCCTGAAAGCCTTGCGATCCCATCACTACCAGGAGGAAAAAGAAGAGAAGCTTCAAATCATGAAGGAACGTGCCCTTGAGGTCAAGCGGGTCCTTGCCGATCCAAAATATCAAGAGGCATGGAAACCATATCCGTTCAATTCCGGATACTTTATTTGTCTGAATTTGAAAACAGTTGATGCAGAACAACTCCGCATCCACCTCCTTGACAAATACGGGGTAGGACTTATCTCCCTGGGCGAAACAGACCTCAGGGTGGCATTTTCCTGTCTGGAAAAGAGTGACGTCCGAGAGCTCTTTGACACAGTCCTGCAAGGAATAAATGATCTAAAATAATATTCTTAGGAAATAATATCTTTAGGGTCTGCGCAAAAATAGCTTTGCAGGATTGGCGCTCGGTTTGGGGGGGGAGGAAAATTTGTTATTTCTCAGGCGCCATATCCAATTCCAGGAATTGCCCTGATTTGGGTGATTTTGAACTGGGGGAATATTTCTTTGGTTCTCCCCCTTCTTGAAACGCCTGGAACACGGTTTTTTTGGAATGTTCACTGGCCAGAAGCCCTGTTTTCGCGTCAATTTTGGCAAACACAACGCCATCAGGCGCCTCAAAATCCACTGCGGGGCGCCCCGCCAATGCGTCTGACATAAAATAGAGCCAAATCGGGCTGGCTGCCCTGGAACCGGTTTCTCCTTTTCCCATGGCCTTTCGGTCGTCATAACCCACCCAAACACCCGTCACCAGTTCGGGTGTATACCCCATAAACCAGGCATCCCACAGATTGTTGGTTGTTCCGGTCTTTCCGGCTGCCGGTCTTTTTAAGGCCTTGATCCGCCACCCCGTCCCATTCTGAACGACCGCCTTCAGAAGATCCGTCATCACATAGGCTGTCTCCGCCGAAATGACCCGCTTGGCCTTTGGCTGGTTTTCAGCAATCACCTGACCACCCCGGTCCACTATCCGTTTGATAAAGATAGGTTCCACCAGCATTCCCCCGTCAGCAAACACTGCATAGGCCTTTGTCAATTCCACAAGCGAAACGCCTGATGCCCCAAGGGCCAGGGAGAGGTCAGGGCTCAGATTGGATTGAATGCCCAGGTTTTTTGCGTATTGAATCGCGTAATTAACCCCTATTTCCTTCAACAATTTCACTGTAACAACATTCCGAGACTTGATAAGACCTGTTCTAAAAAGTGTGGGACCAAAGAATTTTTCTTTATAATTTTTTGGCTTCCAGACTTTATCATCATCATTTCTCTCAGAGATAAACGGGCTATCCACAATGATTTTTACCGGGCTCCTTCCCTTGTCTAACGCAGCAGCATCAATGATGGGTTTAAAGGCAGAGCCCGGTTGTCGTCTGGATTGAATCGCCCGATTAAACTGGCTCATCTGGAAATCCCTGCCGCCGACCATGGCCTTCACTTCACCCGTCCCAGGCACCATACAAAAAAGGGCGCCTTGGCTTCCAGGAGCCTGCTCCAGCGAAACTTCCCATGAAAATCGCTTTTTAACCGCCACATCCGACCCTGAAACAAATTCGGGGGAACTACTCTCCCTCAAAAGACGAACCAGGATCACATCGCCCCTTTTCAAGACACTTGACGGCTTTTTTACCCTGCGATTGTAGAAAGGCACTTTCCGGTTGGGTCTCCTGGCCCATCTCATCTTCGAAACCGGTAGACGACCCAAATCCTCTCCCAACCAGACAACCACTTCCTTTTTCTTGTCATCCACATCCAACACTAGCCCTTCAATAATCGATCCGACTTGAAAGGGTGATCCGGAAAGTCTGTCAAAGGATTTTGCCATATAGTCGTATATATCCTCTTCTTCCAAATGCCGGACAGGGCCTCTGTACCCTTCCCGTTTGTCCAACTCCGAGAGTCCCTTTACAAGTGCTTCTCTCGCCTTCTCCTGGATACTCAAGTCAAGCGAAGTGTAGACCTTGAGTCCTCCACGATACAGGGGTCCCCGACCATATTTTTTGAGAAGATATTGTCGGATATACTCCGTAAAATACGGTGCTCTTGCAAAGGTATTTTCAGATGCAATTTCCATATGGAGGGGAGCCTTAAAGGCTCTTTTATACTGTTGATCGGTGATATAACCTTCTTCCCGCATCCTTTCCAGGACATATTTCTGTCTAGCCTTTGCCCGATCAAAATGAGAGACAGGAGAATACCTTGCCGGGGCCTGGGGCAGCCCTGCAAGAAGGGCCGATTGTTCAAGGCTCAAGTCCTTTGCCGGTTTACCAAAATAGGTTCGTGCCGCGGCTTCCACCCCGTAGGCCCCGTGCCCGAGATAGATCTGGTTCAAATAGAGGAATAAGATTTTTTCCTTTGAAAAAATTTTCTCAAGCTGGATAGATAAAGTGGCCTCCCTGACCTTTCTGCGGTAGGTCTTTTCAGTATTTTTTAAGAGGAGAGACTTTGTTACCTGCTGTGTTATGGTGCTGCCCCCCTGCTCTATCTTACCTGCGGCAAGGTTTTTGAAAAGCGCCCTGATTATCCCTTGTATGTCCACTCCTTCATGTTCAAAAAAACGAGAGTCCTCTGCAGCGGTAAAGGCCTGGATCAGATGCTCTGGCAGTCCTTCGAGTGGAACGACAATCCTCTTTTCCTCCCAAAGCCTCCCGATCACCTCCCCGTCATCGCTGTATATCTCTGTAATAATCGGAGGACTGTAGTCTTTCATAGAACCTATATATGGGAGGTTGCTGGACCAGACATACCAAAAATAGGCAACTGTACACATGCCCAGAAAGGCTACTACTGAAAAGCCCCAAATTGTGATCTTCAAAATCCGTTTCATACCGCAATTCCTTAACGTACGACCCCTGGGAAATCCACTGGTATGTTTTGTTAAATCCCTGCAAATTCAGCTTGAACGCAACTTCTCAAAATCTTATTCCCCCAGCAACTCTGGCACGGTCTCGCTCCACTGTCCCAATTGCCTGAGTAACCAAAAAAGGATCCTCCTGTGGTCCATCCCATTAGCTTTCAATCGGCCACTCTCCCCTTTCTTTTAGAACATCGCGATAAATCGAAAGGGCCTCGTTGACGGCCGGCATACCCGCATAGGTCGCCACCTGAAAAAATACCTCCGCGAGTTTTGCCGGATCACACCCTACATTCAATGCACCATTTACGTGGAGTCTCAATTCATCACCCGCACGGATCGCCGCCAGCATAGCGCAGGTCACCATCTGTCTTTCCGGCAACGTAAGGATAGTTCGGGAATAGAGGTTGCCTGTTATAAATTTCGAAAAATCATTTGCCAAGTCTTTGTCAAAGGACTTCCACAAAAAATAAGGGGGGTCCATTTTGATACCTTTTCCAAAGAGCTTCTTTGCCGTCTCCTGTGTCTTTTTTCTGATTTCTTCTTCACTCACGATACATATCCTCCTGTCCAGCATTTAAATCTTGTGATGGTCCATTTTTTCAGAAAAAATATAGGGACTTCAAAAGGGCCTGTCAATTTTGATGTAGTATTATGTTTTGATATATTGAAATCCATCTGTAAACACATAGTATCATAAAAGCGGCTGAAGGACCAATGTCCTCCTGAATCCAATTTGAGCTTGCCGTCGGAAAGGGAATGCCTTTCTAAAACAGTTTGATGGACATGAGGCTCGACTGGGAACAATAAAGACAACTTAAGAACTTTTGGAGGGATACTGCAAGGTCAAACCAAAAAACGTTGATGGGTTGATCATGACGCCGGAGGAAGTTTGAATTACCTCAAGCCAACAGGTTTTTGATTCCCTTTCTAAAAGGAGGTCTGACAACTCCTTTCTCAGTGATTATGGCAGACACATATTTGGCTGGCGTAATATCAAAGGCGGGATTTAAAACCGAGACCCCTGGTGGCCCTATTTTTAATCTGCCAATTTGACAGATTTCATTCGCCTCTCTTTCTTCCACCGGGATCGTGTCTCCGTTTTTGGTGGTCGGATCAATTGTGGACAGAGGCGCTGCCACATAAAAAGGGACCTTGTTTGTTTTGGCCAGCACAGCTACCTGATATGTCCCTATTTTGTTCGCCACATCCCCATTGGCAGCAATCCTGTCGGCCCCGGTGATGACCACATCAATTCTACCTTGACGCATCAGAGATCCTGCGGCATTGTCAGTTATTACGGTTACGGGGATTTGGTCCTCCATCAATTCAAAGGCCGTCAAACGGAGCCCCTGGAGCCACGGCCTGGTTTCATCGGCGATCACCTTTATCTTTTTTCCTTTTTCGTGTGCTGCCCGGATTACACCCAGTGCCGTCCCGTAACCACCCGTAGCCAACGAGCCTGCGTTGCAGTGGGTCAGGATCGTTGCCCCGGTCGGAATAAGTTTTTCCCCATTTGAGCCCATTTTGCGGTTGATCTCAATATCTTCGGCAAGGACCATTTGGGATTCGTATTTGAGTGTTTTTTTGATCTCATCCACGCCGGCGGTTTTCATCTTTTCGGCCAGATTTCCCATCCGTTCCACGGCCCATCTAAGGTTTATTGCGGTGGGCCGTGCCAGAAGCATTTCTTCGCTTATCTTTCTAAACTTGTCCATAAAAATTCGGACGGAGTTCGTTCTGATGGAGCCCCCCCCCAAGGCAAGACCCATAGCCGCTGCCACCCCTATTGCAGGGGCACCCCGTATTACCATCTTCTCAATGGCCCTGATGACGTCTCTGTATCCTCTGCAGACATACCACTCAATTTTGGATGGGATCTTTCTCTGATCAATCATCCTGACATATTGTCCGTCCCATTCTATTGTGGGGATCATGTTGTTACCTTTCGTCTAATCCATGGTCTTCAGAAAGATATAATCATCTCATATTCATTTAATCGATCCGCTCAACCCATCCATAGGGATCGGGTTTTTCGCCGTACTGGATTGCCACAATTTCATCATAAAGTCTCTGGGACAGTTCCCCCATTTTTCCCCCGGCCACGATATGGTCTTCTCCTTTATACGTAATCTGACCCACCGGAGATATGACAGCGGCTGTCCCCGTACCAAAGGCCTCTTGTAAGCTGCCGTTTTTGGCCGCTTCAATGACCTCGTCAATGGAAAGGGAGCGTTCCGACAACCGCATTCCCCAATTCTTTACGATCTGGATAACAGAATCCCTTGTGATTCCGGGCAGGATACTCCCCGTCAAAGGGGCGGTGATCACCTCGTCGTCAACCCGGAAAAACATATTCATGGTCCCCACTTCTTCAACATATTTCCGTTCTGCCGCATCCAACCAGAGCACCTGGGTAAACCCTTTTTCCTTGGCTTTCTCTGCAGCAAGCAGGCTGGCGGCGTAGTTCCCGGCGGTCTTGGCCTCACCGGTCCCCCCAACAGCAGCCCTCACATAGAAATCTTCCACATAAATCTTGACGGGGTTTAGCCCCTCTTTATAATAAGCACCCACTGGCCCAATGATGATAAAGAACAGGTAGGCGCTAGCAGGCCTCACTCCAAGATGGGGTTCTGTGGCGACCATGGTGGGTCTTATATAGAGGGAGGTGCCGCTTGTCCTTGGGACCCAGTCCTTGTCTAAGAGGACCAATTTTTTCGTTGCCGCCATGGCGAGATCAACATCCACCTCGGGCATGCAGAGCCTCGCAGCTGACCGATTGAACCTTTCAAAGTTTTCTCTGGCTCTGAAGAGATAGATCCCATCTTTTCCACGATAGGCCTTTAACCCTTCAAATATCTCTTGCCCATAGTGAAGTGCCATTGCAGCGGGGTCTATCGAGAGATCTCCATACGGCTCGATCCATGCATCGGACCAGCCTTTTCCTGATTCATATTCCATTTTAGCTATGTGGTCCGTTACAATATTACCAAATGCAAGTTTGGATTCGTCGGTGGGTTTTGGCTTTAATTGACTTTCATCGGCTTTTGTCACATTGATTTCCATAATTCTCTCCTTCTGACGTTCTAAAAAATTCCCTATCTTCTCCGGATGAAGACTATTTCCGGAAGACATCAACCCAATTATATGGTAACAAGCTCATATTCACGGGAACCAAGACCCAATTCTTCGCCGTAATCCAGCTGGACAGACCAGTCGGTTTTTGGATAAATCCCCTTGAATTTATCTTCCCCTTCTTTTTTGTGGGTGTCAAGTCGGGTCCCCTCAAGGCCCACTTGGAGGTTGACAAGATCCACTGATGCCTGATCAATGGCCACAGGGTCTTTTGAGGCCACTATGCCAATATCTTGAACAATAGACGCATCGCTGTGACCGTAACAATCACAGGCCGGAGAGATGTCGATCAGGACATTAAGGAAAAAAGCTTTCCCTTTCTTCCCCCTGAGGACCGCTAATGCATATGCCACCATTTTTTTCTGAAAGACCTCAATATCCCCGCTCCACTGGATATTGATGGCGCTGTTTGGGCAAATCAGGATACATTCGCCGCAACCCACACACTTCCCGGGGTCAATAAACGCTTTTTCCTCCATCACGGAAATAGCGTCTTGAGCACAGTATCGCATGCAATCTCCGCATCCAATACATTTCTTCCGCTTAACTTTTGGGGACAGATCCGAGTGCTGTTCCAATTTCCCCTTTCTTGATGCGCAACCCATAGCCAGGTTTTTGATTGTGCCGCCAAAGCCTGCCAACTCATGCCCCTTGAAATGAGCAACACTGATGATAGAATCGGATTCAACAATCCCCCTTCCCAGATAAGCTGTTTTTATGGTGCCCCGGTCAATTCTGACCTTTGAAAACGAGCCCCCTCTCAAACCATCGGCAATAATAATCGGCGCGTTTACAACTGAGTAGGCAAAACCGTTCTCTATGGCAGTTTTCAAATGGGCCACACTGTTTCCCCTTGTCCCACCATAAAGGGTATTTGTATCGGTTAGAAAAGGTGACGCTCCCAACTTTTTGACCTGGTCCACGATTCGTCGAATAAATACGGGACGGACAAACGCCGTGTTTCCTTTCTCACCAAAATGCAGTTTGATGGCAATAAGCCCCCGAGGCGCCACAATTCCATCCAGTCCGGCTGTATCCATCAGTCTTGCCAATTTGGACGGCAGGTTTTCCTTCGGAGACGTTCTAAGATCTGAATAATAGACTTTACTCGAGGTCTTCATAAATCACCTCTTAAGGGCACCATTTGAGATTCTCACACCCTTTTCTGGTCCATGGGCAGCAACAAACGGATAATTATGGCAAAATTGGTCAGTTTCTACCTTAATAAATAGCGACAGATATTAAGCTGCTGTCCTATACGTGTCAAGAGGGTTATACCAGCGGCCATATTTTTCGTTGACAAATAAAATGATCCTGGTCTATTAATTTGTTTCAAAGTTCGAGTCTTTGGGGGCACGGGTCTAGTTGGTTTGAGTAACCCGCTTTTGCCATGCAAATGGAGATGCTCTATCAAACGGTGCAGGACAAATGAGAGAAGATAAAATCATGGATAAAAAAACCTTGTCGACGGGTCTTGGTGTTCTTTTTGGATTCCTTCTCATATTCTCGCCGTTGGGAAACAGCCTTGCAGAGGAACCCAAGAAGATCTTGAGCATGGAAGCGTATGATATGCTGAACACGGTACCTGACACCTACCTCATAGATGTCCGGACAAGAGCTGAATACCAATTTGTCGGCCATCCAATTAATGCCTATCTTTTTCCATATATGTTTATGACCAATAAGTTTCTGAAAAAAAACGGAGCCGTCGGCTACAAATTTAATAAAAGGAACAAGAGTGTTGTTCAAGAAATAAGCAAAGTATTTAAGAAAACAGACAACCTGTTGATCATTTGCAGGGATGGAACCCGAAGCGCCCTTGCTGCCAAAGGGCTTGTAAAGGCTGGTTTTAAGAAAACCTATGATGTGGAAGATGGTTTTGAGGGGTTAAAATTTCCCGCGTTTAAAGACAGCAACAAAAACAAGTTCTACCATCAACTTGCTAAACGATATAAGATCCATGGTCTTGACAAGAGAAGACACTATGGATGGCAATGGTGGGGTCTCCCCTGGACTTATGATATCGTTCCCAAATTTATCTACCCGCCCGACAAGAGATCTTCCAAAAAGAAAAAATAGCGAATTTCGCAGACAATTCATCAGGATAAAACATTTGCATTGAATGGTATTTTACACCAGAACGCCCTCTCGCCCTTTCCCGTCACATTCACGTTTCAAGAAAATTTCTCATCCTAACCCCAAAGTGCGGGTACCGCCTTTTGGTTGACAAAGTGGTGAACCAGTGTTAATCTTTTTTTTTAAACTTGGAAATTGAAAGGAGAGGGAGTATGTCCGATCTGTTACAGGTGACCGATGGAAATTTTGAGGAAGAAATTGTCAATTCCGACATACCGGCCATGGTCGATTTTTGGGCCGAATGGTGCGGCCCCTGTAAGATGGTAGGCCCTGTGGTGGAAGAATTGGCCCAAGAGTACAAAGGCAAGATAAAGATTGCAAAAATGGATGTGGATTCAAATCGTGACACCCCGGCAAAATTTGGTATAAGGAATATTCCTACACTTATTCTTTTTAAAGACGGCGAGGTGGCCAAAATGATCATCGGCGCCCAGCCCAAGAGCCAAATCGACGGAGAACTAAAAAAACTCCTTTAAGTTATATCAATCAAATATCTTACCCTGCTCCAGTGGACAAGGCGGGGTTTTTATTTCTTTGGATCATCATGGAAGATCTGATTATTATAGGGGGCGGCCCTGCCGGGCTGACAGCAGGGTTATACGCCTCACGCTCACGCCTCAAGACTCTCTTGATTGAGAGGCTTTCACCCGGCGGTCAAATTCTCACCACCGATTGGGTGGAAAATTACCCCGGTTTTCCAGATGGAGTCTCCGGTTTTGAACTGGTTGAAAGGATGAAGAACCATGCTGAAAAATTTGGTCTTGAGATCTTGAGCCATGAGGTCATTCGCCTCGAACTCTCCGGAGAGAAAAAAATCGTCATCACCGATAAAGGACCTTTCGATACCAGGGCCATCATCCTGACATGCGGGGCAGGACCTCATAAACTGGGGATTGAAGGCGAAGATCTGTTTACGGGGAAAGGTGTCTCCTATTGTGCCACCTGTGACGGGCCTTTTTACAGGGATTATGAAGTAGCAGTCATAGGGGGCGGCGACACGGCGGTCGAGGAAGCCATCTATCTGACTCGGTTTGCCAGTAAAGTTTATATTGTTCATCGAAGGGATGAACTGAGGGCTATCAAACTCCTACAGGATCGTGCCATGGCCGATGAAAAGATAAATTTCGTGTGGGATACCATCCCCACAAAGATTGTCGGCAAAACCGGTGTGGAAGGGGTGGACCTCGAGAATGTGAAAACCGGAAAAACATCCCATCTGCCGGTCCATGGGGTCTTTGTATTCATCGGTTATGACCCAAACAACGCCCTTGTAAAAGGACTGCTGGACCTGGATGAAACCGGGTTTGTATTGACCAACGAGAACATGGAAACCGTTGTGCCCGGCGTTTTTGCCGCCGGAGACATTAGATCGAAATTGCTCCGGCAGATATCTACTGCAGTGGGAGAAGGAGCCACGGCTGCGTTTGCTGCAGAAAAATTTCTTGAATCCCCCTCCGGGGTATTGCCCTCATCCAAATGTTAAATCTTCAAAAATGATTCCCCCACAACCCTTTCATATTGCCAGATGGCTGCTACTCGGAATTTTGTTGGTTTTTTTTCTGAATGGGTGTTCCCTCTGGAATTATCTTTTTGAAAAAGAAGAAAAGACCCCTGCCCAGTTGTGGAGTGAGGGCATAGAAGATTTCAAAAAGGGCAAGTATGAAGAGGCCACCAAGACCTTTCAGCAGATAAAAGACAGGTATCCCTACAGCAAATTTGCTTTGGAATCGGAACTCAGGATGGCTGATGCCTATTTCAGGAGAAGCCTGTACCTGGAAGCCTTTGACGCGTATGGGGAGTTCGAAAGACTCCACCCCAAAAACAAAAATATCCCCTATGTCATTTACCAGAGAGGAATGTGCCACTTTAACCAGATAAGTACGATCGATAGGGATCAGAGCCACACACGTAAAGCCAAAGACGAGTTTGAACGACTTGTCAGGAAATATCGAAGAAGCGAATATGCAAATATAGCCCGAAGAAAAATAAGGCAGTGTTACATAAAACTGGCGGAATATGAACTGTATGTAGGTAATTTTTATTTCAAAATGAAAAAATACCGTTCAGCAATAGACAGATATCTCTATCTTATTGAACACTATCCTGATCTGGGCCAATACCATATTGCCTTGGAGCGGCTGAAAGAGTCTAAAGAAAAACTAGCCGAAGAAAAAGAGATCAAGGAAGAATCCTGGTGGCAAAAATTAACTCCCTCCTTTCTCGACTAGGTCATACAGCGCGTCAAGAGACTTTTCCAGATTTTCCGGTTGTCCTCCTCCGCCCTGTGCCATATCCGGGCGACCTCCTCCTTTTCCTCCCACCATACGGGACAGACGTTCTATAATCTTACCTGCTTTGAATCGGTCCGTCAGATCTTTTGTTACTACACAGGTTAACATTACCTTTTTCTGGCTTTTTGCACCCAGCAGAATGATACCGGACTCAAGTTTATCCTTTATCCGGTCCACGGCCTCGCGGAGCTCTTTTTGAGAATCGGCCTCCAGTTCCTTAGAGATCACCTTAATCCCCCCAATCTCTTTGACTCCGGAAAGAAGGTCATCCGACTTCTCGGAAAGGAAACTCGCCTTTAAAGATTCAATCGCCATCTCCCTGTCCCTGAGGTCTTTCAGAAGCCGTTCCAGCCTTTCCCCCCCCTTGTTGGGAGAGACCCTGAGGAGCCCGGCCGCTGACATCAGTTCGCCGGTCTGCCGCTGGTCATGTTCAAGTGCCGCCTCCCCGGTGAGAGCCTCAATTCGACGGATATTGGCGGCCACAGAGCCCTCACTTATAACCCGGAAAAGACCGATATCCCCCGTCCGCGTTGTGTGGGTCCCGCCGCATAGTTCCATGCTGACTCCGTCACCAACGCGCACAACTCTCACCCTGGCACCATATCTTTCTTCAAAAATGGCCGTTGCCCCTGTCCTTATGGCCTCGTCCCTGGACATTTCAGAAGTTTCAATGGATAAATTGGCACGGATATGTCTATTGACGATCCGCTCTACCTCCATCAACTTATCAGAAAAAACCTGGGTAAAGTGGCTGAAGTCAAAACGAAGCCTATCCACTGAAACCAGCGAACCCGCTTGCTTCACGTGGTCTCCCAAGACTTCCCGCAGGGCCGAGTGAAGGAGGTGGGTGGCAGAATGATTCAGGGCCGTGGCATTTCTTTTTTCCTCGTTAACAGTTGCCGCCACTCTCTCGCCAACAGCAAGGTGTCCCGATTCCAGGTACCCCTTGTGAATAATAAAATCTTGGTCATATTTGAGCGTATCTGTGACACAAAACCTCAACCCTTCATCATTTATGAGCCAACCCCTGTCGCCAACCTGGCCGCCGGCCTCCCCATAAAAGGATGTCTGGTCCAAAACGACATCGGCTCGGGCACCCGGTTCATCGAGGTCGATCTCTTTCCCTTCCGAGAAAATTGCAAGCACTTTCCCTGAAGAAACAAGGGTTTCATGACCCAAAAACCGGGTGGTAATATCGCGACTCATGAGGCGACGGATGACCTTCGGGATTTCTGTTTGACCACTTCCTTTCCACGATTTCCGGGATTGGAGACGTTGTTTGGACATGGCCTTTTTATACCCCGCCATGTCCAGGCTGAGGTCCTCATCCCGAGCCACATCTTCTATGATATCCACGGGGAGACCAAAGGTATCGTAAAGTTTGAAAGCCACATCGCCCGGGATGGATTTCCCTTTCTTGACGCGTATCTTCTCTAGCTCTTCGTTGAGCACTTTCATCCCGTGATGGAGGGTATCTGAAAAGCGTCCCTCTTCGTTACGAACAACTCCTTCAATAAAACTCCTCGCTCGAAGGAGCTCATTGTAATCTTCGCCCATAACCTCGATCACCTTCCCGCAGACGTGTGTCAGGAAAACATCCCTGAGATCGAGTACTTGGCCATAACGAATGGCCCTGCGGATAATGCGCCTCAAAACATAGCCCCTACCCTCATTTGATGGCATAATTCCATCGCCAATCAGGAAGGCCGCTGCACGAGCATGATCAGAGATCACCCGGAAGGCAATGTCCCGTTTTTGGTTATTGCCGTAGGTCTTTTCAGAAAGGTCTTCCACGCGGGAGATAAGGCCCCTGAAGATGTCGGTGTCATAATTTGACATTACTCCCTGGACCACGGCGGCCAATCTTTCGAGCCCCATGCCCGTGTCGATATTGGGTTTTGGAAGAGGCGTCAGGGTACCATCAGGTGTCCGGTCAAACTGGGTAAAGACCAAATTCCATATTTCAAGGTATCGATCACAGTCACACCCCGGAGCGCACTGGGGTTGTCCGCACCCGACAGAGAGCCCCTGATCAATGTGAATTTCGGAGCAGGGACCACAGGGACCGGTGTCTCCCATGGCCCAGAA
Organism: Desulfobacteraceae bacterium; assembly: GCA_030597505.1. Taxonomy (GTDB): domain Bacteria; phylum Desulfobacterota; class DSM-4660; order Desulfatiglandales; family Desulfatiglandaceae; genus JABMQV01. The sequence continues at coordinate 4,563 of JAUVRS010000004.1, read as the reverse complement.
GTTATCCTTTTCACCCAATCGGACGATTCTTTCTTCGGGAATTCCTATTTCACTCGTCCATATCTTATGGGCCTCGTCATCATCCTTATAGATGGAAACATGAAATTTATCGCTCTCCAAGCCATAGCCATTGGTCAGGAGATCCCACCCCCATTCTATTGCCTCCTCTTTGAAATAGTCCCCAAAGGAAAAATTTCCAAGCATTTCAAAAAAGGTATGATGCCTCGGTGTATATCCAACATTATCGAGATCATTATGCTTTCCACCGGCCCTCACACACTTTTGAGATGTTGCAGCCCTTGTATAACCCCTTTTTTCTTCCCCGAGAAAGAGTCTCTTGAATTGAACCATGCCTGCCTTTGTAAAAAGTAGGCTGGGATCATCTTTTGGAAGCAGAGAAGAACTGTCAACGACTTCATGTCGTCGTTCCCTGAAATAATCAAGAAATTTTCGTCTGATCTCTCTGGAATTCATTTCAACCATCGGTCTATTTACCTGCTATCTTATAAAATAATAGTCTGGTTGCCCTACACAAATTTATTGGTGACTACTCAGGTTCAGAGGTTCAGGGTTAAACGTTCAGGGTTAAGGACAAGGACGGCATTGGAGACCCGAAGTCCTCGTTAAAAATACTCATTTCCCCAAATAATTGCCAATCTGGCTTCAAATTTTGGGTTAGGCCTTACGAAAGTTGACATTTTTCTCGTAAATACACATCCAAAATGCAGATCGAGGATGAGAATGGAAACTCGAACTCCTGAATCCTTGAACCCGTGCCGTGGTTCGTGGTTTCATCAACTATCTCAAGAAATCTGAGGAGCGGCAAGCGACCAACCGTGAACCATGAACCGTGAACCCGACAACCTGAGTAGTTACATTTATTGTCGCCGTTCACGGGTTCACAGGTTCAGAGGTTTAAGGTTATGATTTATTTTTCAAGTTTCTCTTCGAGAACATCTCTGTTATTCTCTCTGTTCTTTCCAAGCCCCGTTTTCTCCATGATTTGATCAGCAATCCTGGTCCTTATGTCAGTGTTTTCAGCCAGAAAACGTTTTACATTCTGTCTCCCCTGGCCGATCCTATCACCACCAAAAGAGTACCATGCACCACTTTTTTCAACGATTTCCAACGACACTCCCAGATCCAAGATATCACCATCCTTGGAGATACCTTCCCCGTAGATGATGTCAAATTCCGCATCCCGGAAAGGCGGAGCAATCTTGTTTTTTACCACCTTCACCCGAGTTCGGTTCCCCACCACCTGATCTCCCTCTTTGATGGCACCTATCCGTCTTATATCCAATCGCTGGGTGGCGTAGAACTTCAAGGCATTCCCTCCTGTAGTAGTTTCGGGGCTCCCAAACATAACTCCTATCTTCATCCTGATCTGGTTTATAAAAATGACACACGTCTTGGACTTGCTGATAGCCGCGGTAAGTTTTCTAAGGGCCTGAGACATAAGCCGGGCCTGCAGACCCATATGATGATCACCCATCTCCCCTTCAATTTCAGCCCTGGGCACGAGTGCGGCCACAGAATCTATGATCAAGGCATCAATGGCCCCGCTCCTCACCAAGATCTCAGCAATATCCAAAGCTTGTTCTCCGGTATCCGGCTGCGATACCAGAAGGCCGTCCACATCTACACCCAGATTTCTTGCGTAGGCAATATCCAGTGCATGCTCGGCATCCACAAAGGCCACCATGCCTCCCTTTGCCTGTGCCTCAGCACCGATATGAAGAGCCAGGGTGGTTTTCCCGGAGGACTCTGGACCGTATATCTCCACCACCCTTCCACGAGGGACACCGCCTACGCCAAGGGCAAGATCCAACGCAAGTGATCCTGTAGAAATGGTCGGCACATCGAGTATTTCTTTCCCCCCAAGGTTCATGATAGCCCCCCGGCCGAATTGTCTCTCAATCTGGGAAATAGCCTGTTCGACCGCTTTTTCTTTATCCATAAGGATTCTCCTTTTCCTTTAATGCTTTCCCGTAAGGGACCATGAATTGAGTTTGCTATAAACTGCCCCGCTCCGGTTTAAATCACTTCTGAAAAGAACCAGCCTTCCTAAATAGCACATGGGGCTGGTCAGGTCTCTATATCTGGAAACGAATTTATCCAAATGCTCATCAGACCGTGAGCCCCTCCGAAACCTCCCGATGGTCAGATGCGGTCTGAACCGGCGTTTTTCCTCCTTTATTCCAAATGAAGCCAGTTCCCTCTGCAGCGCATCCCTGAAACAGGCCATCCTCTCTATGTGCCCGTCCAGTCCCACCCACAGAATACTGGGCTTTTTCCTGCTGCCAAAAAGCCCGGCACCCCTCAAAAATACATTGAAGGGTGAAAATTGTATACAGATCCCTTCTGTGGCCTGACTTATCGGGTGGATATCCTCTTCATAAACACTCCCCAAAAAAACCATTGTGAGATGTATATTCTCCACTTTCACCCGCCTTATATCAAGCGGAGAATTCCCAAGATCCTCGGAGACTTCAGAGACAACCGCTTTGATCTCTTTTGGCAATTCAAACGCCAGGAAGGAACGGATCTCCATTTAGATACCTTCTAACCCAGTCAAGCGCCATCACAGAAGCGTTCAATTTGACCTTGTGCCGGTCGCCCCAAAACCGATATTTTCCCCAGAAAATGTCCGTGCCGTCAGCCAGTCCAATGTAAACGGTCCCCACAGGTTTTTCGTGGCTCCCGCCATCAGGCCCGGCAATACCAGTGATTGCAAGACCCAGGTCTGTCTTTAAACGCTCTCTCACGCCCCGGGCCATTTCTCGCGCCGTTTTATCACTCACAGCCCCGTATCTGTCAAGTGTCTCCTGCCGGACATTAAGGAGATCGACCTTAGATCGGTTGCTGTACACAACCACACCGCCCTGAAAATATTTTGAACTGCCTGACACATTTGTCAATCTATGGCCTACCAGGCCCCCTGTGCAGGATTCGGCAACTGAAAGGGTCAGATCTTTCTCCACAAGAAGTAGGCCTGTCACATCTTCAATTGTCAGGTTACCGGTTGCAAATATATGGACCCCAAAGAGGTGCGTCAGTTCGCTTTCAATCCTATCCAGTTCTGTTGTGACTTTAAGTTTTTGGGTACCTTTCAGCGTTATGGTGATGTGATTTTCAGGGAAATGGGGGTAAAACCCAAACTCCACCCCCTCTCTTTTTCCCTGGTAGAGTTTAAAGATTTCAACAATCGCTGATTCACTCAGACCATACACTTTCAGGATGCGCTGCCCCGTAAAAGGGATGCCTTTGCAATGGCTCAACACCTCTGGGATCACCACCTCGTCCATCAGGAGTTGCATCTGGTCGGGGACTCCGGGCAGGAAATAAAGACAGACACCTCTTTCGACCAAGGAAAATCCACATACTCTGCCCTCCGGGCTTAACAGCTTTGACCCTTCAGGAAGCCACGCCATTTTCTCAAGTGACGGTGTGACTTCAATTTTTCGAGCGTTGGCATACGCCCTGATCTTCTCCAGCAATTGTTCGTTCGGGCGAAGGGTTCTTTTGAGGGATTCAGCGGCAATGACCCTTGTTATATCATCATCAGTTGAACCCAGCCCCCCTGTAACAATTACAAAACCCGATCTTGTAACCGCCCTTTTTAAGAACTTTGCGGCCAATTGGGAGTCGTCCCCCACAGAGATAATCCGTGTCACTTCCAGCCCGGCGGCGGTGAGCCTTCGAGCCGCATAACATGAATTCAGATCAACGGTTCTCCCAGAGGTAAGTTCATTACCTATTGTAATTATCTCTCCGTGCATATCTGGATACAGGGCCTTTTGGTTCACTGGGATTAGGGTTTCAGGTTTTGGGATATTCTCCCATTGTTTCACTCTTTCTAAGGGTTTTGACGCCAAACGTCAATCACTAACCGGTGCCGGTGTTGTTGGAGTTTTGAGGTGCATAGTGTTCGATCAAAAATCAGATAGTTTTTTTCGAGTTAAAGGAAGGCGAGGGTAACTTCTCAATAAGTTCGGGAGAAATAATTAGGATTTCTGGAGTGGGGTTCGGGTGTTTCTTGAAGGCTCTCTCTCAAATGGGATTTACGTCTCACTTTCCCAGTGGCTGATATTTGGGGTTTTCTCCAATGAACCCCTATTGGCTTCTCCGTGCTTTCGTCAAAACCCCAAATATCAGCCACGCTACGACGACTGGTTTAGAGAGCGCCGGAAAGAAACAGCTGAACCCCACGGTGCTCGAACTCATTGAAAACTTACAGAAGAGGTGTTTAACCTCAGGAGTCTGACGTGGAAATCGGGAAAAATAGCAGTTTTCGTCCAGGCTAAATAATCAACAGAATTATCTTAGCACTCCCAAAGGCATACAGGCCCGCCAACAGATCATCCATGACAATACCCAACCCGCCTTTAAGCTTCTCCGCCTGCCTGACGGGAAAAGGCTTTAGGATATCGAAAAACCGGAACAAAAAAAATCCCAGCCCGAGGGCCAACCAGGAGGGTGGTAAAAACACCATGGTCAGAAAAAACCCGGCAACTTCATCGATCACCACCTCCTTGGGATCATCCTTTCCAAGCAGATCTT
>JAUVRS010000284.1 GCA_030597505.1 Desulfobacteraceae bacterium | reverse complement strand
CCACAATCTGGGCAGGCTCTTGATTTCCCAGGTCTTTAAGAAGCGATGAAATGAGCGCTGTTTCCGAGGGTTTTAAGACGGGGGCAGCTGATTTCTTTTTTGATTTTTTCTTGTTTCGCATCTTCAAGCCGCCTTTTTTTTCTGCGTTGCCATCTTATGGATCTTGGCGGGGATATCTTCCTCTTCCAGAATAACCGACTTTTTCATAAATGTATCTTTCTTCTTGTTTTTTTGGAAAGACTTAGATTATAATTAGCTCTTTTAAACAAGTCAAACAAATAATAAGGCCTTTATTCTCATACCCTATCTGTTTTCTTGACTTGAAAATGAAAGAGCTCTTTATTAGAATCGGATCTCAAGGTTGGCAAATTCTTGACCCATGCCCATCATGAGCCACGTTCACCTGGGTCAAACATCAAAGAAATGAACTCCTCGTCGAAAATCGAATTGGAAAAGCTTAGTGAGGCACTGGGTTATACCTTCAAGCAACCCGATCTGCTCTGCCAGGCATTTCACCATTCTTCATATGTGAATGAACAGACAAACACCAATCTCGAGGATAACGAACGACTTGAGTTCCTAGGGGACGCTGTTTTGGGGCTTGCCATCAGTCATATACTTATGGATCTGTTTGAGGATTCTGAAGAGGGAGAACTGTCAAAGTTCAGAGCCATTTTGGTCGGTGAAACCGGGCTCTACCAGGTTGCTCGGAAATTGAGTTTAGGTGACTGTCTGCTCCTGGGCAAGGGAGAAGAACAGACCGGCGGAAGAGAAAAACCTTCCATACTGGCGGACACTACTGAGGCCCTCATGGGCGCACTTTACCTGGATGCCGGATTTAATAAGACGATGGAGATTATTCAAAGGCTATTTTCCCCCTTTTTGAAAAGGGTCGGCACACACGAAATGGTACAAGATTTTAAGAGCTTGCTCCAGGAGTACACACAGCAACACTTCAAGGCCCTTCCGGAATACCGTCTGGTGGAAGAGACCGGCCCTGACCACAACAAAACCTTCAGAGTGGCCCTGGCGCTCAGCGGGCGGATCCTGGCCGAAGGAGAGGGGAAAAGCAAAAAGGAGGCCGAACAAACGGCCGCCAAGGAGGCCTTTTTTTGCGTAAAGGAGGCCTGAAACCCTTTATAGTCCCAATTTTTATCCCAAACATGGGATGCCCGCATCGATGTATCTTCTGCGAACAAGAGAGGATAACCTCACAAATTCGCCGACCCCTCAACAGAAAAGACATAGAAGACACTCTCCATAAGGCCATCCACTCACGCCGTTTCCATCAACAAATAGACCCTGAGATCGCATTTTACGGAGGTACTTTTACCAATCTTCCCCTTGAACTGATGGTGGAATACCTAGAGATAGTTGCTCGTTATATTGATGAGGGGCTTTTTGGTTCTATCAGGGTCTCCACACGACCGGAGGCCTTGGAACCTCCAGGATTGGAAGCCATGAAGAGAAAAGGGGTCAGGACTGTGGAACTGGGTGCCCAATCCATGGACAACCAGGTACTCCGTCTCTCCAGACGGGGGCACACTGCCGAAGAGACTGTCAGGGCGGTCGGAATACTCAAAAGGTATGGCTTTAGGGTGGGAATTCAACTTATGCCGGGGCTACCGGGTGACTCTCATGAGAAATTCCGCGAGACAGTGACAAAGGTCATCCAGCTTAAACCAGACATGGTTCGGCTGTATCCTGCTTTGGTCATCCAAGGGACAGGGCTCGCCCGCCTTTACAACGAAGGTAAATATGAACCCCTGGGCCTTGATCATGCTGTCAATCTATGTACCGAAGGCTGCGTTCGCCTGGAAACAAATGGGATTCCTGTAATCAGGATCGGACTGCATGCCTCGCCGTCCTTGTTGGAGAAGGACCAAATCATTGCAGGCCCCTGGCACCCTGCCTTTGGTTTTCTGGTACGTTCAGCCATACATCAAAAAATGATAGAACCGGATCTTCCCGCTCCAGGAACAGCATCACAAATAAAAATACTGGCACCTGAAAGGGAAATCCCTTTGGTGAGAGGCCACAGGAATCAAGGCCTCCTGCGGATAGAGAAAAGGACGGGTGCCAGAGTGGCAGGGGTCAAGGCCGACAGTAAGATTCCCCGGGGAAGGGTTAGGGTTGAAGTGGTATGAGTTTTTTGTCCGGCTTTATTGCTATCATAGGCCCCCCAAATGTGGGAAAATCAACTCTCTTAAACCGGATCCTGGGAACCAAACTGGCCATCGTATCACCCAAGCCACAGACAACACGAAATCGCATCCTGGGAATTTACCACGGGGACGGTTTCCAAATGGTCTTTATGGACACTCCCGGCATCCACAAGACAAAAACACGATTACATGAGAGCATGGTTCAGTCGGCACTGGCAACCTTTCACGAAGTTGATATACTGCTTTTTATGATTGAAATGGACCGTGCCCGTGACCACGAAATCGCCTCCATCACTTCCAACCTGAAGAAGACAAAAAGACCGTGTATCCTTGCCATCAATAAGATTGATACGGGTCAAAAAGACCGGCTCTTGCCGATCATTTCAACCTATAATCAAAATAACCTGTTTGATGATATTGTCCCCATTTCCGCGCTGACGGGCGACGGGGTTGATACCCTTCTGGAGACCCTAAAATCGAAATTAGAGCCAGGGCCTCAGTTTTTCCCCGAGGATATGACCACAGACATATCAGAGGCGTTTCTGATTTCAGAGATAATCCGCGAAAAAATCTATGTTCATACGAGAAAAGAACTCCCCTATTCTTCAGCCGTCACAATGGACAGTATAAAGGAAAATCCAGACAATGACCTTCTTTCCATCTCGGCCCGGATTCATGTGGAGACGGGTTCTCAAAAAAAAATCCTCATAGGTCGTGGGGGGAAAATGATCAAGGCCATCGGGCGGTCAGCCCGACTTGAGCTGGAAAAAATCTTTGGGGTTCGGATCTATCTCGACCTTATGGTGAGGGTGGAAAAGAATTGGAGCAGAGATACCAGGGCCCTGAGGCGCCTTGGTTATTAGCTTGGTTATTAGACAAAAAAACCAACCGCCCTTAAAGGGGCGATTGGTTTCAGGAGGAAAGAGTACTTAAGTAGCTATTTGCGTTTATTATATGCAAAACGCTTGCCAAATTGGAATTTTCTTTCTTTTATTCCGCATCCCCCTGTTTTAGAAGGCTTTTTCTTGATCCGCAACAATATCGCGGTCAGAACATTTCCATTCCAAAGTACAATACTTTGCACCAAAAGCTCCTGGAATTCACATTGAGTTATATAACTACTTTAATTTACTGAAAAATATATAGGTACAAAATTTTTGACCGCTACAACATGATATTGTACTTTTTCATCTTGTGCTGAATCAGGCTCTTGGTAATCCCCAACATGTTCGCGGCATGGGCCTGGACATTATCGTTCTGAGCCAAGGCCCGTCTGATAAGTCTCTCTTCGATCTGCTCCAGCGCCTTCGGGAGGGGCATATCAGGTGGAATAAACCTCTCCACATCGAAGCCTGCCTTGGCCCCGGTCAGCTCTTCAGGCAATTCTTCAAGCGTAATTTTACTTCCCGAATTGAGCACCATTGCCCTCTCAATCACATTTTCCAATTCCCTGACGTTGCCCGGCCACGAATACCTGTAGATCGCCTTCCACACCTCCGGGGTCAATTCGATCTTCCCCTCCCCATCGTCTTGCATATATTTTTTGATAAAGTGCGCGACCAGCAACGGGATATCATCGACCCGGTCGCGCAAGGGGGGGGCTTCGATCTGGATCACATTAAGCCGATAAAAAAGGTCTTCGCGAAATATGCCCTGCGCCACATTCTCCTTGATATTCCTGTTTGATGCAGAGAGTAGCCGGATATCCACTTT
>JAUVRS010000048.1 GCA_030597505.1 Desulfobacteraceae bacterium | reverse complement strand
CTTTAAGCATTTTCAGGAGATTCATTGCTTCATCAACCGCATTGCCGGCGTTTGGAGCGAAACCGTCGGCCCCGTATTTCTCGACGAGATCCTGATTTATGGGAGCTCCCCCCAACATGATGCGAACGTTGGGATTTTTTTCTTTCAGTTTTTTTATGATTTCCGGCATGATAATCATACTGGTGGTCATCAGGGCTGAGAGACCTACAATATCAGAATCAGTCCTTAATTGTTCTTCCACAAATTTTTCAAGGGGTACATCTTTTCCAAGATCATAAACGGTCCACCCGGCCACTTCGAACATCATTTTGATCAGGTTTTTGCCGATGTCATGGACATCCCCCTCGACAACCCCGAGAACTATTGAACCTTTTGCCTCAGATTTTCTTCCCGAGGCCTCGATGGCCGGTTTCAGGATTTTGAGCCCTGCATACAACGCATCAGAACAAAGCAAAAGCTCGGGAACAAAGTATTTCTTTTTGTTATACAGTTGGCCTACCTCTATCATTGCATCAGAAAGCCCTTCCAGGGCCGCTTTAAATGGGTCGACGTCTTCATTCAAGGCTGTGTTTGCCCATTCCACGACCCCGTCCTCGTCATATTGTATCAATGTCTCACGGAGGTTTTTCAATATTTCCTCAGTTCTTTCATCGGAAGCCATTACAAATCTCCTTTCAATATAATTTTCTTGGTTTTTTCTTAGCTAATATCTACCCAATTCGTTGACCAACTCCATAAACCATGCAATTTTTTCCGGCGGGGCGATTCCCGGCACCTCACACCCGCTGGCCAAAATGTAACCGCTATCCTTAGGGGCGACGTCAAGACAGTTCTTTATGGCCTGTTTCATTGCTTCCCTGTCATCGGACAGAAAAAGGAAGGTGTCAACATTGCCGATGAGAACGGCCTTGCCCCTTGTTATCTCCACTGCCTTCGCAAGATCACTTGGCGCATCAATGCTGATGTTGTTTGCTCCGGTATTGACTATGTCTTCGAGGATGGGATCGACATATCCACACACATGAAGGCCGACCCCCGTCTTTTTTTCCTTTAGGTGATCCACAATCTGTTTATGATAGGGGAAGATAAAGGTGCGATACATATCAGGGGAGATAAGGCTGCATGATGCCGGAGCTTCAGAATAGTTGGGCGCGGCATTAATTGAGAGAAGGGCTTCGCCGGATTTGATTGACATCTGTGTGGTGAAGGCCATGAGTTCGTGGACATACTCCGGATCTTTCAGGGCATCTCTGATGAGTTCAGTGGCTCCCCTGAGGCCAATGGCGATGGTCCAAGGCCCCGCAATTATAGGTGAAATTGGGACGTCCGTAATTATTTTTTTTGTCTCTACAATGGCCGCCAGATAGTCGGGCATACGTCCGTCCTTTGCAGGGTCTGCAAGCTTTAAGCTGTTCAATTTCCCTTTGTCTTCAAGGGCTGCCTTTGTGGTTATGCACAGACCGTTTTCCGGAAATCTGAGCTCATTTCCCAGGGCCTCAACCTCTGCCAGCAGATCCCGCTGCATCAGTACGATGTCAGGTTTATAACGTTCATAAGCCGCCACCTGTGCTTTCACAAATAGCCTGTGATCCTGCAGAATTTCCCTGATGCTTGCCCCAATAAGCTGAGCGTTACATTGGCCCGTGAAGGGATAGGCGGGTACCCTGTCGATTTTGGGATCTTTGTCGGTGAAGGTCTTTTTGAATGCCGCGGAAATTCTGTTTTTTCCAGTATACGATTCCATTTAAATTTCTCCTTCTTCTTCCCAGATTTTCATCTGCTCCTGATAGGAAGGCGGGAATGCAGCCTCAAAGTTAAAAAGGCTTGTGATGGGGTATCGGATGCCGCCCTTATGGGTCTTGGCCAACCCGTCCAAGACGGTCTCGATCTTTGATACCGGGATGACAAAAGACATCTCGTAGTCCTGGGTCATCCCGAAGATTCGGTCCCCATTTCCAGGGACAAGATAGCGGCATTCGTTTTTTTTCATGGCCGTTATCATGGTTGAACACCCCAGTCTTCCCATAGACGAAGAATGGACCGCACCGCCGTCATTATAAAGTGCTCCCTGAATAAGTCTCATTATCTGGGCGGGGTTGCCGTAGATCATAAACATGTCCGGTTCAAAGACGGTGCGGTTTAGGGGGGCTGCCAGGATGTGGCTGTAAAGGCCATAATCAAAGCGGTCAATCAAATCTTCCTCTTTTTTTCCCGTCTCTTTGGAGCCGGTAAACATCCCCGCGGCCAGGTTTCCCTCGTTAAAAAAGTCGATGTTTTTGAAAAAACCAAACGGGGCCGCCCCCAGGGAACACTGCATGTCCTCCTTCCCCATGGCCACTGCCCAGCCCAGTTTTCTGGCCATACCTATCCCTTGACAGATCGCGATTTTTTTCTTCATTTGCTGGAAGGGGCGGCGGGTCTTTTCGGGGATTTCATTTTCAGATTTGAGCATTTTTATGGCCAAAGGAAAGGTTAAGGGACGTATATAGGTGTTAAGTGCCATCTCCATCTCTTTTAGGTCTGTCATGGGAGTCTCCTTGTATGCTTTGTTTGCGATTATCTTTTTACCCGGTCCCGAATTCCTTGAATCAGCTTTGGGATGATCTTTCTGAAATCCTCCACAACGATTACATCGGAGGTCTCAAAGATCTCCGCGTTACTGTCCGTATTTATAGTTACGATATGTTCTGATTGGTCCATTCCAACCACGTGATGCATGACACCGGATATTGCAATACCGATATAGAGTTTTGGCCGGACCGTCTTTCCGCTCTGGCCTATCATCTGTCTTTCTTCGGCCCAGCCTTCATCCACCGGGGGACGGGTGGCCCCCACGGCGCCCCCTAATACCTCGGCTAGTTCCTGTATCATCTCCCAGTCTTCCGGGCTGCCAATACCCCATCCGCCGGCCACCACAACCTCGGCCTTTTCAAGAGGTAACTCCTCGGGTTTCTCCCTCTTTACCTCCAACACCTTTGGGCCAAGGTCTGTGGCGGGAAGATCAATTTCGATTTCCTGGATCTTTCCCTCCTTCTCCTCCGGCTTGAGGGGTTTCATGGTGCCCGGCATGACGGTTGCCATTTGAGGTCTGTGATCGGGACAAGCGATGGTAGCAATAACCCCGCCACCCCATCCCGGCACAACCTGAAGGAGTTTCCCGTTTTGATCTAGCTTGAGATCAATACAGTGAGCCGAGAGTCCGGTTCGAAGCTTAGCCGCCACCCGGGGGGCCAGTTCAACCCCCATAAAAGTGGCACCCATAAGCAGGATTTCCGGTTGGTACTTTCTTACCGATTTTTCGATAACAATGGAATAGGGGATCGGTCGGTATGGGTCCAGCATGGCGTCATCGGCCACAAGAACAGAATCGGCCCCATAATTAAAAAGGGTTTGAGCAAGAGGTTTAATGCCGTGACCAAGGATTATTGCGGTTACTTTTCCACCGGTTCGACCGGCCAGTTCTTTGGCCTTACCCAAGAGTTCAAGGGTTACCTCATGGAGATCCCCATTTCGTTGTTCCGCAAAAATCCATATACCGTTGTGATGCTTGTGATTCATAAGTATGGCCTTCTTATTCCTAATGTATCAGCTCGATATTTCGGGGAACCCAAATTTATGCGGACATCTCTGGGTAACGACTGGCGATGGCGGAACATACAGACATCTCTTTTAAGAGTCGCAAAACCCAAAAGATACTCGCATCACGGCGGTGAGGTTTACAATTCTGCCCGGCACAGCCCCTAAGATGATTGCCCCTATTACGTTTGGCTGTCCCGCCTGTCCCGGGCAGATTGGTTAAGGTATTTGGGGCGTGGCAGATGAGCTGCAAGAACTTAAATTGCGCTTCTTAAAAGAGATGTCTGTATGTTCCGCCACTATGAACTAAATCCGCTACTTATTGAGCTATTGCTTCCTAGTCAAAACGGGCATAACCATTCTTAGCCCATCCATTTAGATAATACCGTACCTGTGAATTTTCTCCAATAGGGCCTGGACGATTTCTTCAGGGGATCCTCCAACCCGTTCCCTTGCCCGTTTGAACTCGCGAAGTTCCAGACCTGCCATCTTGGTTGGGGAACCGTTAAGACCCACATGGTTCGGATCAACGCCCAATTCTTTGTTAGAAAGCACATCGATTGTTTTTGATTCAGCGGCCAGGATACCGGTAAATGAAGTATATCTTGGCTTATTAAGTTCCTTTCGAACCGAAATCACAATGGGTGGTTTTGCCTCAAGCCTGACATGGCCGTGTTCTATTTTTTGGGTGATTGTCATCTTGTCACCCGCTTGCCGGTCAAGACCTGTCACATGCATCACATTGGGCAAATCAAGAAGTTCCGCCAACTGGGAACAGACCTGGGCGGTAGATCCATCAATGGTCATGTTGCCGCAGAGCACCAGATCAAATTCTCCGATCCATCTGCATCCGGCCGCAAGGATGTGCGCGGTTGCCAGGGTATCAGAACCCGCAAACACAGGATCGGACAACAAAATAGCCCTGTCAGCCCCCATGGCCAATCCTTCCCTCAGGATTGGGGCTGCAAAGGGGGGGGCCATGGACAGCAAAACCACTTCTCCACCATGAGCGTCCCGGATGGATAAGGCCGCCTCCAGCGCGTGTTTATCAAGTGGGTTAATGATGCCAGGAATCCCCTCTCGTCTCAGGGTCTGGGTGTCAGGATCCATTGAGACCTTGTTCCAGTGCTTTGGGTCCGGCACCGGCTTAATACAAACAATGGTTCGGTTCATTTCTTTATCTGCCATCAAAGCTTTGAACAAAATAAGATGACCCGGAGGCCGTTTGTTTCAGCGACAAAAGAATCAGGAACAGGGCAAAGGAAGAAGGGCCGAACTTTCCAGCCCCCGTTCCTTTGTCTTACCGCCCTTTATGGCATTGATAGGGGCCACCTGTCATTCGCCATAAAATGTCTGATAAAATACTGTGCCAGGCTATTTCTTAAAAGGCGCGAGTGCTGCCCTGGCAAGGACCACCTTTGCAATCTCTGCAGTGCCGCCTGAAGGGACTGTCACCACGGCGTCCCTCAGCAACCGTTGGACCGCGTATTCTTTCATGATGCCATAAGAGCCGTGGATTTCGATGGCCTTTTTGGCTGCATTGACAGCGGCTTCACAGGTATAGTATTTGGCCATGGCGCCTTCATTGTCACACCGCATGCCCTGGTCTTTGAGCCACGAAGCCCGGTAGCAGAGCAGGCGGCAGATTTCCAGCTGAGTGTAGATTTCGGCCATATAGAATTGAATGGCCTGAAGGGTGCTTATGGGTTTGCCATAAAGGACCCTTTCGGTTGCGAATTTCCCCGCCTCTTCATAGACGGCGGTCAAGATTCCTAAGGCGGTGGCCGCCATACCTGTTCTGCCGGTCTCGCTGATGGTCTTGATGGCGACTGCGAGTCCGCCGCCCTCTTGGCCGAGTAGGTTTTCCTTTGGGACTTCACAGTTGTCAAATGCCAGTTCCCCGGTGTTGGCACCTCTCAGGCCAAACTTGTTTTCTTTCCGTCCCAGTTTCGCCCCTGGCGCCTCTTTGTCAACGATAAATGCGCTGAGCCCCTTTGCACCCTCAGCTGTCTTGGCGATGACCACCCAGTAATTCGAGGTGTGAGAATTGGTGATAAAGCACTTTCGGCCGTTGAGGATGTATTTGTCCCCCTTCAATTCTGCCGAGGTCTTCATACCCACGACGTCAGATCCGCCGGTGGGATCAGTGACAGCAACACACCCCATGGTCTCCCCCTTGGCCAGGGGAACAAGGTATTTCTCCTTCTGGGCATCAGTACCAAAATCATTTATGACGGCACATCCCATGTGATGGACCTGAAGGGCCATGGGCATGGCACCACAGACCCTGCCCAGTTCCTCAAGAACGATGGTTCGGGCAACATATCCTAATCCGACGCCACCATACTCGGCAGGCGTAAGGATTCCGGTGATTCCCACCTCAGCCATGGGTTTAAGGAGTTCCATAGGGAATTCTCCGGTCTCTTCCATTGCTTCCATCTTTGGCGGGATTTCATTTTCAGCGAATTCCCTGACTGCCTTCCTCAACATTTCTTCTCTTTCAGAAAACTTAAAATCCATAACATTTTCCTCCATATTTTGGTGTTTGATTCAAAAACCCATTTTCTCTTTTTCAGAGAAAGTCGATTCTGCCAAGTTATTTCTGCGCAGGCCCTTAGGTTAATAGGTCCCCTTGTCCTTTGTCAAAATGGTTCTTCAAAGGGCCAGTTTATCGATATAATCAATCAAAGAACCAATGGATTGATCCAGACTGGCATCGGATTTTTCCATGCCATAAATAACAGATGCCCCTAGCATGCCGGCAAAGATCATCTCGGTTACGGCCCTGGTGTCAACATTTTTTCGAAGTTCTTTCGATTTTTTCGCCTGATCCAGGAATTTTTTGATCATGGCCTTCAGGCCTATAAACCCTTTGTTTAGTTCACGTGACAGGGCGGGTTTTTGATCGTCCAGTTCTACGGAAAGTGTAACAAAAATGCAGCCTCCCGGAAAAGTCGTTTTGTCTGTCAGATACCGGTCTCGATAGTTTTTTAAGAGTTTTTTTACCTTTTCAACTGGTTTTTCCACCTGATCCAGTTCAGCAAGGGTGGCCTTCCGCCAGATCCTTCTGGCCTCATTCAATACTGCATAGAAGAGGTCTTCCTTGCTCTCAAAATGATTGTAAAGCCCTCCTTTTGAGGTATTTGCCGCCTCTAATATGTCATGAATGGACGTGGTCAGAAATCCCTTGAGCGAGAAGAGTTTGAGAGACTCGGTAACGATGTTTTCTTTGAGGTCCATGGTAAATTTTTTGATCATTTGAAAAAGAGGGAGACCGGTCGGTCTCTATAGATTCACTTATAACCCACCAGTTTTGTAATGGCAAATATTTTTTTTGGAATAGATCGCGAAAAAAACGATGGCGGTAGTTTCTCAATCACCTCGGGTGTCGCCGGGTTGGGCCACCGGCAAAATGGGCCTAGATTCCAAGGAAGTCGCACTTGATTTGTTGGACAATGTTTTTAGGAAATATAACACTTTGGATTTTCAATAAAAACAGTCTGGATTCCATCCTTGACTATATTGGACGCTGTCTATAAAGTGTTATAACTTCGATGGTTAAACCAGCTCTATAAACAAAAATACAAAGAACAGGGAGGTGTGATAATCATGTCCGGCAATGATATTTTAAAGGGAAAAAACATACTTGTGGTAGATGACGAACGTGACATCCTGGAGACCCTTGAAGAGATTCTTGACGGGTGCGAAGTTGACACCGCTGTAGATTTTGAATCAGCCAGGGATCTTCTGAAAAACAACAATTATGACGCGGTCATATTGGATATAATGGGAGTGAGAGGATTTGATTTGCTGGATATTGCCGTGGCGAGGAAGACACCGGCCCTCATGCTTACGGCCCATGGGATGACCGTGGACAACCTGGTGGGTTCGATCAAATTAGGTGCCAAGTCTTATATCCCCAAAGACAAGATCAGTGAGATAGATATCTATCTCCGAGAGGTACTGCTGGCCAAAGAAAAAGGTAAGGAGAAATCAGGGAACTGGTTCGCCCGATTGGAGACGTTTTTTGATCGACGGTTTGGTCACGGATGGAAGAACAATGACAAGAAATTCTGGGAAGAATTCGATAAGACCTTTGAGGTGTCCAAGGATGAGCTTGAGAAGATCATGTAGTGGCCCGTGAATTTGAAGGCGTGAAGTTTTTGACCACAGGAGCCATGGGAGAACAGAATGCTCGTTTTAGCGGAGAAAAAAGGCCCGGTTACAACCATTAGCATCAATCGCCCGGAGGTGCGAAATGCAGTTGATGGGCCAACCGCAAAGGAGTTGGCGGCCGCGTTCCGGCAATTTGAGGCAGACGAGGAGGCCCGGGTGGCGGTTCTTACCGGGACCGGTGGGTATTTTTGCGCGGGGGCGGATCTTAAGGGGTTTATTGAGGGCAGGGCGAATCGTTTGGAAGAAGATGGTGATGGCCCAATGGGACCGACCCGCATGTGGCTGGATAAGCCGGTAATAGCCGCAGTTGCAGGCTATGCAGTGGCAGGGGGGCTGGAGATTGCACTGTGGTGTGACCTGCGAGTTGTGGAAAGGGATGCGATCTTTGGGGTCTTTTGCAGACGGTGGGGTGTGCCGCTGATTGACGGAGGCACAATCCGTCTTACCCGGCTGATCGGCCAATCCCATGCCATGGATATGGTTCTTACGGGACGACCCGTTGACGCAGAGGAGGCCCTTCGAATGGGGCTTGCCAACCGGGTGGTTGATCCCGGAACGTCCTTGGCAGAGGCCGAGACATTGGCTCAACAGATCTCCAGGTTCCCCCAAAGGTGTATGTTGAGTGATCGCCGTTCTGCATATGAACAATGGGGGCTCTCCATTGAAGCAGCCCTGAGAAACGAGTTTCGTCTGGGGATGACCACCATGAACAGTGGAGAGACCCTTGAAGGTGCTGCTCGTTTTTCAAAGGGAGCGGGCCGCCACGGTGTGTTTGATCAGGAATAATCCTTTCCTCATCGTTTTCTCTCAAAAACATTGAGATATTTGTGGATAAGCTGGAGGAACCGCATGATTCAAGAGACCATGTCCGGACAAGAGCGGTTTGAGGCGGTGGTGGCACTGGAAACCCCGGATCGGGTGCCTGTCATGCCCTTGATGACCGCCTTTGCCGTCCGCGCCCAGGGATTGACCCAAGGGGAGGGGTGGCGCGATGTAGATAAGGGTTTTAAGGCCATGCTGGATACATTTCATGACCTTGGGGGATTTGATAAACTCTACAAGCCCAATCTGTTCTGGCCGATGATCGGCGGCAGGTTTTGCTCGACACCGGTCAGGGTCCTGATCCCCGGAAGACAACTCCCCGAGGATTCACTCAACCAGATCGATGAGCGGGAGCTTTTTAGCAGGGAAGACTATGACAAGCTGGCCGCAGTGGGATGGAACGCATTTTGGGATGAACACTACCAGGTGATGAGCGGGGGTCGAACCATTGAACAGGTTGCGGTTTCTCAAAACCGGTTGTTGGATCACTATATCAAGGAGGTGGATGCCTATCACAGGCAAGACATACACCCCCTCTTCGGGGCCTATCTCGATTCCACTACAATGGCTTTTTCCATGGCACGGACCCTGACTCAGTTTACCATGGATCTTTATGAGGTTCCTGAAAAGGTAAAGGCTGCCATGGATGCTACCTGCGATGATCTCATCCAAAACGCACTGGATGTCATCTCATTGACAAAGATACCCCTGGTATTCATCGTCCTAGAGCGAGGGTCCGGGTTTTATTATCGTCCGGAGGTTTTTGAAAAATTTGAATGGCCCTACCTTCAGCGGTATGTGGACGCATTCCTTTCCGAGGGTATAACCCCTTGGTTTCACTTTGATACGGACTGGGGAATAAACCTCCCCTATTTGAAAGACCTGCCCAAAGGCAAATGTATTTGCGATCTGGACGGAACCACCGACATATTCAAGGCAAAGGAGATCCTCGGTGGCCATATGTGCATCAGCGGTGATGTGCCGGCGGCCCTCTTGAGCCTTGGGACCACGGAACAGGTACGTGATTACTGTCAAAGACTTATAGACGAGGTGGGCCGGGGAGGTGGTTTTTTCCTCACCACGGGGTGCGAATGTCCTATAGATGCAAAGTTTGAAAATGTAAAAATGATGATCGATGTGGCAAAGACCTATAAAGGAAAACACTGAGTCAGACGTTGGGGCCTGTGCCGGTCAGGAGACATCAATGGATATGATCGAAAAGAGATTGAAAGATATGTTCCTGAGGATGGAGAGACAAGCGACCGTCGATATTGTAAAAGAGGGGCTTGAATCCGGAGCTAACCCCTTTGATCTCCTCAGGGCATGCCGGGAGGCCATGGAAGAGGTGGGGGACAGATTTGAGACCGGAGAGTTCTTTCTTAGCGAGCTGATATATTCGGCTGAAGTCTTTAAGGCCGTTACTGCCATCCTTGAACCGGGTCTGGTTTCTGGGGATGAGGGTGGCGAGGTCAAAGGGTCGGTGGTCTTTGGCACCCCCCGAGGGGATATCCACGATCTGGGGAAAAACATCGTGGTGACCATGATGCGCGCCCAGGGTTTTACGGTCCATGACCTGGGTGTGGATGTCCCTCCTGAGAAATTTGCCGAGGAGATTCAGAGGACAAAGGCCCATATCCTGGCCCTCTCGGTGCTTCTTACCCCTGCCTTTGATTCCATGAGGGAGGCGATTTCCATGTTAAAGGAGAAGGGATTGCGGAAGGATACCTTTGTGATTATCGGGGGTGGCGTTGTTACAGATCTCGTGAGGGAAAACGTGGGAGCCGATGTTCAGACCCTGGATCCAACAGAGGCCATACGCTTGTGCCGGAACTATCTCCAAGAGGAGTTCCGCTCGGGCTGAAGGGTGGAGTGAAGCGACGATGAGAAGATTAACGAGAGGTGTGAATTGCAAGTATCGCGGATGATGGACGTGCTGTTGGTCTCTGGGTTTTTGGGCGCTGGGAAGACCACCCTCATAAAACAATTCCTTTCATGCGAGACAAAGACCCTGGGGAAAATCGCCATCATCGTAAACGAAGTGGGTAAGGTGGGGATTGACGGAACACTGCTCCGGGGTCGGGATGTTGACCTGACCGAGATCACCAGCGGTTGTATATGCTGTACCATAAAGACCGATTTCTCCAGGGCGGTGAAAGAGATTCATGATCGTGTAAATCCGGATTTTCTGGTGGTGGAGGCAACCGGTGTTGCGCAGCCCGGGGATATCCTCGATATCCTTATTGACCCGCCCCTGTGCGAATTCAGCCGTATCAGGAACATGGTCACGGTAGTGGATGCCGAGTTTTTCAAGGCGAGGGAGTTTTTGGGTCCCTTTTATGACAACCAGATCCGGTTGGCAGACATTGTTGTGTTAAACAAGGTGGATCGTGTGGATGAGGCCACGCTTGGCAAGGTCACAAAGCTGATCAGGGAAATGAATACGGACACGGTGATTTACCCTGCACAGTATTGTAAAGTAGATCCTTTGTTGCTTTTCAAGGGATCACACACTGATAAAGGGGTGCATATTTCCGAATCCAATCACCGTGAACACGATCATTTGTCGGATTTTCAGACCTTTTCATACGAAAATCCGGATCCAATGGACAGGAAAAAATTGACCGGGTTTCTTGATTCTCTCCCTCCCAACCTCTTCCGGTTGAAGGGATGGGTCTTATTTGCCGATGGCGCCTTTCACCTGGATTTTACGGCGGGGCGCTACCGTCTGACACCGCTGGATATCTCTCGGTCCACGGCGCTTTCCTTTGTCGGACGGAAGTGCAATGAAACAGAGATTCTTGGTGGGTTAAATTCCTGTTTGATAAAGGGTACTACTGGTATGTAAGGTTCCTTGGTACCAAATTCCCTGGTACCAAAGATGCGAGCGTAGGTAGTTGTACGGTGGAGTGTGGCGGGCTCAAGTTTCTGAAGCCGGATTATGTCAGGCGAGCCATCGTTTTCTTCTGTGGTAATGCTTTACATCCCGGTAGCTCTTTTTCCCCACGGCAGTCAGGCCCAAATAGAATTCTTTTATATCGGCATTGTCCCTGAGGGTTTTGGCATCCCCGTCCAGGACCACACGCCCATTTTCCATTACATATCCATACTCAGCATACTTAAGGGCCATGGCTGCATTCTGTTCCGCCAAGAGCATGCCCACGCGCTCCTCCTTATTGAGGCGCTGGATGATGTTGAATATTTCTTTTACAAGTAAAGGGGCCAGACCCATGGAAGGTTCATCCAGAAGCATGATCTTGGGTTTTGCCATAAGGCCCCGTCCGATGGCGCACATCTGCATCTCGCCCCCGGATATATAACCGGTCTTGGCGTTGCGACGGTCCCTAAGACGCGGGAAATATCCGTAGACCATTTCGAGGGCCTTTTTTGTTCCTGTTTTATCTCGACCCCTTGTATATGCGCCTGTGAGAAGATCATCTTCGACGGTCAGGTGCTCAAATGTATGCCGCCCTTCCATTATCTGGATAAGGCCCATTTTCACCAATTGGGGCGCAAAAAGTTTGTCGATCCGTTT
>JAUVRS010000059.1 GCA_030597505.1 Desulfobacteraceae bacterium | reverse complement strand
TATCCCCATTATTACCATCAACAGGATCGCTGCTGCTGTCCATCCAGGCTGCGCGGCCAGAGATGCACTAAAAGTCCCCAAGATAAGAAAAAGGAGGAGTCTTATCCATGGACCGCGCAACGCCCGGGGCCAACGTTTGCCCAGTCCCAGGAAGTGATTTCCAAACCGACCCTTTTTTGCAGCCCTTACCTGGGTTGTGGCCCCCCGTTGCATATATTCACCCAGGACAGGCAAAGGACAGATCATGCACCAGATACGACCCCCCAGGGGGATCAGGACAATTGTCAACATGGATATCCAGACAATCCAGGTTAACATGACAGCGATATTACGTCCCCCCATTTTTGTGCCAAAGATTCCGGCCATCAACACAATCATAAGACCCGCAAGCACCGGTAATGTGAGCACAAACTGCAAAGGTCGCCACTTGAGCAGTTTGTTTATAAAGAGAGATCGGCGGTTAAGGTCGATAGGCGCGGGGGGGTGAGGATGAATCCAAGACGAATCCCAGTGAATACCCAAAAGGCCGACCACAATAATGGCCATCAGAAGTCCGAGGCCCCCTGCCATCAACCAGTTGGGTCGGACAATCAGATCCCCCTGTTCAAAACCATGCATGGGGCCGCAATAGACGTGGCACCGGAACCGTGAGATTGACACCAGGTGTCCCCAAACCCCGGATAGTCCGGCTTTGAGGTGAACCTCGCGGGTATAGGAAGGGGGCAGGGTTGCGCGGAATGGGTCACGCACTTCCACCACCTCTCCAGCCGGGGATATCTTGACATCCATATGGTAGTCCTGGAGGAAAAAACTATGCGCCGTGTCCCGTGTTGAAAAGGTCAAGGTTAATTTGTCACCCCTGTTGGCACGGATAATCGAGGGAGAGGTCCCGTAGCGAAACGCTTCAATGTGGATTTTTTTTTCAGAAGGAGGAGGGGTTAAGACCCATTCGAACAGAAGCGCTGTTCCAAGACAAAACAAGATAACAATCAAATAGGTGCCTGTGCGCTGGTTCATGGGAAAAGAAGAATATCAAACGAGAACGTCGGTGTAAAAGCTTTTTTGTCATTTGCCCGGAAGGCCAGACCCCAGAAAGGAAACCATGTTGGTGATTCCTCAGGTTCAGAGGTTCAGGGTTCAACGTTCAGGGTTAAGGACAGGGACGGGCACAGAAAGGTGCGGAGATGTGCCCCTGATCATTTCCGGGGTTTCGGGGATGTTTTATCGGTCACTCTCGATCAATTGATTGATGAATTGAGATGTCGTGTAAATCTTGAATTTTTGGGCCCTTAGTTTGGCGTTGTCAAGGTTATGCAAACAGGAGTTGCATTCTGTCAAAAGGACTTCGGCCTGGATTTCCTCGACCTCTTCCAATCGTCTGCGGGCCATGCCTATTGAGTTTTTGGCGAAGGCCCCTCTTACACCGCCCCCAGCCCCACAGCACAAGGCATTGGCTCGGTTATGTCGCATTTCCACAAAATTCGGCGCAATTTTTCGGATGATTTCCCTTGGCTCCTCATATATGCCGCAGTGTCTTCCAAGATCGCAGGGATCATGATAGGTAACAAGTTTGTCTGTCTTAACACCCGGGTCAAAGTCTTTGAGAAGTTGACTGATATGGATAATTTTGATCTTCTCTTGCTTAAGCCTGTCATATTGTGTCTTGTTGTTGAAGGTCCTTGAACAAAAAGGACATCCCGTGATGACTGTTTTGGCGCCTGTGGCCAAGATCAAATCAATATTTTTTTGGGCAAGGTTTTTGTTGATTTCATAACCCACATCCTCCAAAACCCCGCTGCAACACACCTCATCGATCAGGGTGTAGTCGACCCTGAAATGATCCAAGAGATCCAGAGTTGCCATGGTTGGCTCATCCTCTCGGTAAGAACCCACACAACCGATAAAAAAAACATATTCAGCCGGCGTGTTCCGTTCCCGTTCAAAATCCTCTGGTTCGTCTTCACCATAGATGTTTGTATGTTCCTGAAGAAGCTTATTCATTCCTTTGAAAACCGGGTGACACGAGTCCAAGAAGACCATATCTTTTCTCACCTGTTTGATGATATCGGGGACGTTTACCCCCGAAGGGCACAACTCCGCACAACCGGCGCAAGTGGTGCACTGAAACAGGGTTTCCACAAGTTCATCGTTCAGATCTATGGATCCGTCCATGACTTCTTTGAGCACCAACATTTTTCCGCGGGCATTAAGGGCCGGCCGTTTGGTCAACCCGAAAAGGGGGCAGATTGCCCGGCAGAAGCCGCAACTGGAACATCTGAGAATCTGATCACGAAATTTATTGGCAAATTCGTATTGGACGTCCATTTATAACTCCAGTCCCATCTTTCCGGGGTTAAGAATATTGTTAGGATCAAACAGTCGTTTCATGGAAAGCATGACATCCATCGCCACATCATCGTGCTCCATCCTCATGAACGGAGCCTTCGCGAGGCCGATGCCGTGTTCACCGGTCAGGGTACCGCCTAGCTCGATGACCTTCTCAAAAAGGTCTTTTGTTGCTTTTTCCACACGTTCCACTTCACTCCGACTGGTGCCATCAAAGCTGATGACCGGATGGATGTTTCCATCACCCGCGTGCCCAACGGTAGGGATTTTTAGATCATATTTTTTTGCCAGGTCGGAGATAGTTCTCAGTATGTCGGGTACCTTGGACATGGGAACGGCCAGATCTTCGACAAAGAGGGTGTTGTTGATCCGTGCCGTGACACCATATGCTGTTTTCCGTGCCGTCCACAGGGCTGCGGCCTCCTCTTCGTTTTCAGCCCGGCGGACAGTCGCGGCATTGTTCTTTTTAAAGATCTTTGTGATTTTGGCCATCTGAAATTCGACTTCCTCCTGGGTATATCCGTCTGTTTCTGCGACGAGAAGCGCTTCCACCTCGGGCAGATTCATGTCTGTATTCTGATTGATGGCTTTCAAACTCTGTTGATCCACGATCTCTAGGGCGCTGGGTAAGATCCCTGAATACATAATTTCACTTATGGCACGCCCAGCGTCTTCTAAATCATCAAAAGTCGCCATTGAAGTCGTTACCAGTGGCGGTCTGGGATTGATCTTTAGGGTTATCTCAGTGATCACACCCAGGGTGCCTTCTGAACCAACAAAGAGTTTGGTCAAATCATACCCGGATGATGTCTTCATGCATTGGGATCCCGTATGCAAGATTCTCCCATCGGGCAAAACCACCTCCAGGGCGAGGACATAATCCTTTGTCGTGCCATATTTGGCGCCCTTTATGCCGCCGGCGTTGGTAGCCACATTTCCACCCAGAGTACAAACCGCACCGCTGGCAGGGTCCGGCGGGAAACAAAAATCGTCAGGCGCTAAAGCCCGCTCAAGGTCCTGGTAGACAACACCGGGCTGAACAACTGCCAGACGGTCTTCAATACTTATATTAAGAATTTTGTCCATGCGGGCCATATCGAGGATTAGGCCGCCCCGTTCAGGTACTGGCAGGCCGGCGAGAGAGGTCCCGGCGCCCCGGGGCACTACGGGGAAGAGCTTCTCATTGGCCAGCATTAGTATCTTTGAAACCTGGTTGACATCTAATGGCCACACGGCTGCCTCAGGACGGTGTTTGTGTTCAGTGGCGTCCTTGGAGTAGGCAATAAGATCAATCAGGTCGTCGGTATAATTTTCCGGGCCGACAATCTCTTTGAGACGTTCTTTTATGCTTGTTTCCATGTGGTTGCTCTCCGTGGGTCAGCTCGTTTTTTGGTTACACCCATAGCGGGGGGCCGTTTTGCTCCGGATCCTCGTCCCCCTCGTCTCTGCGGTGAGTAATATTCTATCTGGAAGCTACGGCTAATACCGTGCCTTCACTTTTTCCGCTATTTCCTTGAATTCATCCTCATTGAGGACCCGTTTTAAGTCGTGGGATCTGAGCTTTACCACCTGGACGATCTCGAGGGCCAGGTCTTGTGTGACCTCGATGCCCAGCCTCTCGGCCCATACCAATACGTTGTCCACCCCGCTCTTTTTCCCCATGAGTATTTTCGGGGCGTCTCGGCCTACGAATTGTGGGTGTACGGGAAATAACATCGTAGGTTCTTCCTCATAGACGTTTCGGAACCACGCGGTGGGTATCCCGGATTCTATGGTATAGGCGCCGTCACCAATAAAGGGCCGGCTGGATGGGACTTCGGTTCCGGAAAGCTCCCTGACGAGCTGCGATAGTTCGTTTATCTTACCATAGTCGATTCCCACATCAATACCGTACATGGTCAAGAGTGCCATAACGGTCTCTTCCATGGGCGTATTGCCGCACCGTTCCCCAATGCCCAGAACCGTCGAATGGATGACCTCAGCCCCCGCCAGTACAGCGTTTATGGTGTTGGCTACACCCAGGCCAAAATCAGAATGGAAATGTACCTCCATTGGCTGGGATATCCTTTCTTTGACCCTTTTTGCAAAATAGGTGGCCACCTGGGGGTTGATGACGCCAAAGGTATCCACAAGGGTAAAGGCATCCATATGGCCTTCGGTGGCAACCTTTTCAACCAGGTTGAGCAGCCAATCCATGTCTGCCCTGGTTCCATCAATAGTAAAAAAGACCGTGTAAAGACCTTTTTCCTTGGCATAGGAGGTCGCCTTGATAGAGAGATCGATAGCCTTCTCCAGGGGCCATTTATATCCCTTCTCAATAAGGTGTTCGCTAGAGGGGATCTCTATGACAATCCCATCAACCCCGCAATCGGCCGCCAGCTGGACATCGGCTACCATACAGCGGGAGAAACAGAAGATCTCAGACTTCAGGTCACGTTTGACAATCTCCCTGATCGCCTCCTCATCCCGTGGTGACACTGCCGGCATGCCAGCCTCAATGCGATGTACACCTACCTCTGAAAGTTTTTCTGCAATTCGTATCTTGTCATCCTTTGTAAAGATGACGCCAGCCTGCTGTTCCCCGTCGCGTAGGGTCACATCATGGATTCTTACTTTTTCCGGGGGAGTAAATCCCTCTGTGATCTCTTCAAAGTAATTCCAAGGACTGACAAACCAATTCTCTGTTTTCCATTGTGATTTATCCAATTTTATTTCCCTCCTAAATCTATTTTTTTTGACCGGGTATCTTAAGGGCGAGGCGTTTTGAATAGTAATTGGCTAGAATTGCAGCCAGCAAAAGACCCCCTTGTGCAAAATACATCCATTGCGGGCCTGCCCCCAGCAGGGTGAGCCCGTTGAGGAGGCTGATGAGAAAGATGGCTCCCAGCAGAGTCCCGGTAATGATATTTTTTCCGTCAAAGATGACCGTCCCCAACATGGCCGCGATAAAGGCCTCCAATAAAAAACGCTCTCCCAAATCCACATTTCCGAGGGCCTGACGCGCGGCCAGCAGAATTCCGCTAAAGGTGCTCAAAAAGCCGCAAAGTACAAAGGTCATCAACGTGAGGTTTTTTATGTTGATCCCCGACAGCCTGCAGGCTTCAATGTTTCCCCCGATCATACGGATGTTTCGGCCATAACTGGTTTTTTCCATAAAGAGATACGCCAGGATAAAAATAAAGGCCATGAAATACATGGGAACAGGTATGCTCATAATCGTACCGTTTCCAAGGTACTCAAAATTCTCGGGCACAATATGGACGGTCACCCCGCCTGTCAGGCCGTACAGAAATCCGACCAATACAAACATGGTTCCGAGGGTTGCGATCAGCGAGTTCATATGGAGACGGGTGACCATGAGGCCGTTGCCAAAACCGATCAGACCGCCGATGGCCACCCCGGCCACCAGACTGGTTCCGAGATCAAACCCCAGGTTGCTCATGAGATGGCACGTCAGCATGGCGGCAGCGCCGGCAATGTTCCCCACGGACAGATCCAGACCACCGGCCGCAATAACAATGGCCTCACCAAAGGATACAAAAGAGATGATGCTCGTCTCTATGAAAATATCATAGAAATTTCCCAGGCTGAGAAACCCGGGTCGAAGGATGGTGACGATGGCGTAAAAGAGACCAAATATGACGAAGATGCCGTAGCGAATGATGGATCGGTTTCCTTTTGGGGTGCCCGTCTCGATCTCCCCGCTGTTTCGAACGTCGGACGGCGTTGCGCTAGAATTGGACTTGCTCAATTTTCCCCCTCCTTACAGATGAGATGGCGACCGATATAATGAGGATGAGACCCTGAGCGACAGGAACCAGATAGAACTTCATGCCCAGTGCGGTAAACCCACTCAAAAGGGTGTAAAGGAAGAAGGCGCCGATGAGGGTTCCTGGGAAATTGGCCTTTCCCGCCTTAAAGGTTGCTGTTCCCAGAAAACATGCGGCCAGCACCGAAAGCAGGAGCTGTTTGCCCGCATACATGACCGCACCACCAATGCGCAAGGTTTCGATATAGCCGGCAAAAGCAAAAATCAGGCCGGCAACCACAAAAACAAGGAATTTCAGTAGATCTGCCCGAATTCCCACCTCCTTGACAGCATTAATATTCTCCCCCAACGCTCGAACATATTGCCCCGCCTTTGTTTGGGTTTGAAGAAACCAGCAGATGGCAAAGAGGGCAAAAAGATAGAGAACAAGTGCCGGTACCGGTCCTATATTGGTTTGTACGATTGATAGAACCCCCTGATCCCTTATCCAGGTGGTGATTCCCTGGTTGTAAACCCTTTCAGCACCCATACAGAGAAACATAACCGCTACGGTGGCCAGAAAGGAAGGGAGCTTCAGCACCACGATCAGGATGGCATTGAACACGCCCGTTCCCAATCCAATGGCCAGACACACCAGGGTCACCAAACCTATGGAGTGCCCATCCTTGAGCATCCCCGCAAGTACTGCCCCTACAAGACCAATGACTCCGCCGTAGGAGAGATCAATCTCACCCGTGATCAGGACAAAGGTCAATCCAAAGGCGCAGATCCCGAGAGACGTGGATTGAACGAGGATGTTCTGGAGATTCAGTCCGCTGAAGAACCCTCTGGATGTAATGGAAAAAACGACAATCGCAATAATGAATCCGAACGTCGCCCCATAATTGTTAATAATGTCCTTAGAGGTCATTGACTGTTTTTGCATAGTCTCTCCCACCCATGACGTAAAATAGCAATTCTTCCCGGTTGCTTGCCTGTGTTTCAAGCTCCTTGATGATCTGACCATTGAACATCACAAGGATACGATCACACAAAGACAACACTTCTGTGAGCTCGTTGGAAATGAATATGATGCCGGCCCCCTGCCGGGCAAGGTCAACGATCAGTTTGTATATGTCATACTTGCCGCCCACATCGATCCCTTTGGTTGGTTCGTCAAAGATATAGATGTCTGAATCGCTCATCAGCCACTTTGCGACCACCACCTTCTGCTGTGTGCCGCCACTTAGGAACTGGACCTCCTGTTCAGGGCTTGGTGTTGCGATTCCAAGGGTTTTGATGGATGTCTTTACGGCCGCGGTCTCCTTATCCTGGTCTATCCATGATGGGCCCACACAGAATTTTTTCTTTAAGGCGGCCATGGTCATGTTTTTTCGCACGGATTCGTTCCCCACCAGACCTTGATCTCTTCTTTCTTCGGGGATCAAAGCAAACCCGTGATCGATGGCATCGTGAGGTGCGTTGGTCTTCACCTCTTTACCGGAAATGCGGATGGTTCCGGATTGTTTGGGGTCTGCACCAAATATAGCTCGAGCCACCTCGCTTTTTCCAGCCCCGATACTTCCCACAATCCCCAGGATTTCGCCCGATTTCAGATCAAAATTGATATCCTTCCCCTTTTCTTTTGGGTAAAGGTCCCTGACCGACAGCTTGACCTCACCGATGGGCACACTCTCCTTGGGGACCTGTTGTTCGATTTCCCTACCCAACATATATTTGACCAATTCGGTCTGCGGGATTTCATTGATTGGGGCCGTGATGATTTTGGTGCCGTCCCTCAAGACAGTGACGCGATCGCAGATGCGATAGATCTCTTCAAGCCGGTGCGAAATGTAGACAACGGTCAAGCCTTTCTGCTTGGCTCTTTCCAGGAACAAAAAAAAGCTGTCTGATGTTTTCTGATCCAAACGGGCGGTGGGTTCATCCAGAATCAGGATGCGGGGTGAGGTGACCAGTGCCCGTGCGATGGCCATCAGTTGCTGCTGCGAATTGCTGAGGCCTTCTACCCGATCTTCCACATTAATCTCTGATGTGATCTGGCCAAGGAAATCGGCGGCCTTCAAGCCCATGGCCTTCCAGTCAATGGTTCCAAATCGGGTGACAGGCTCTCGCCCCAAGCAGATATTTTGAGCCACGGTCAACATGGGGATCAGGTTCAAATCCTGATGAATAAGGCTCAGACCCAGCTTTTGAACGCCGCGTATTCCCAGGTCCTTAACGTTATTCCCCTCGATGAAGATATTCCCTTCATCTTCGATGTATTCGCGGACAATAATCTTCATGAGCGTGGACTTCCCCGCACCGTTCTCCCCAACCAATGCATGCACCTCTCCGCGGATGACCTCAAAGTCCATTTCCTTTAGGGCTCGAACACCGGGAAAGGATTTTGAAACCCGCTCGGCCTTGATAACGATATCTTCTTGGTTACCCACTCGATCACCCATTGGACTGTTCATCTCATCTCCATACTGGTCCATACTGTTTTGGTAGTCGCTATCACACGGGTCCCTTTGAAGAGGGACCCGTGTGAGACTCAATGCATTACCAGGGTCTTTTCAGTTTCGTACCTGCAAAATTGCCTTCCCACGCTGCGTCCACGCTCTTGTAGATCTTTTTTGCTTTAAATTCGTCAATACCTTTGGTGGCTACATAGGAAACGCCGATCACGGAAAGCGCCGGGAGATTTGCTTTGGCTTCCTTGACCGTCTTGAATTTCATGGCGGCTTCCAGGGCCTTGGCAGCAGCGGTCCCCTGAACAACAGGCTCAATGCCCACAACGGCTGTGGCAGGACAATCGGGCTTGTGCATTTGGGCCAGAAGTGACGCCTCCTGATCAATGCTGATAACGGAAACCTGTTTTTCCTTCTTCATTTCCTTGATGGCCTTTATGGCCCCTACTGCCGGCAGCCCCCAGGTGGTGGCCACGCCCTTAAGATCAGGGTGGGCTCGAAGGGTCGCTTTGGTGATTTTGTAAGCATTGTTTACCGGATCGGCCGGGTTTACCTCATGATATTCGCCGATCCTTTTGATCTCCGGGAACCATCGAAGGACCTCTCCATAGGCCCTCTTTCGAACCTCGAGGGTGTGCCATCCAGCCGCATCCATACCGATATATTTTCCGGAACCACGCATCTGATTGACCAGCCACACGGCCAGGTTCGTGCTGCCCTGCCAGCTGTCTTCAACAGAGTTATGCACGGCATAGGGCAGAAACATGATTACGGTTACGATCGGGATATTGGCGTTCCAGGCCCTTTTGGAGACATCCAGAAAGGCGTCACCTTCCCCGCCTTTGATGATGATCCCATCAACTTTCATGGAAATAAAATTCTCAACATCGGCTTTTTGTTGGGATGTCTTCCCTCCGGCGTTCGTACTGATTACCTTTTGACCCCTTTTTTCGAAATAGTCTATGATGGTCTGGTTTGCCCTGGCATTCCAGTCGTTCCCCAACCAAAGGTTTGACACACCGATCACTTTCTGTTTGGCTGAGGCTTGCGGAACCGCAGACATTATGCATATCAAGGCGGCAATAAAAAACAAGATTGAAAAATTTCTGAGACTCATTTTTTTCATTACAGGACCTCCAAAAATAAATAGGTTATGAATCATTTGTGTCTTTCTTCAATTGACCAGCAATACCTTTAACTAAATAGCACCTCCTTTCTAAAATGAAATTAACCGAACAATCCCAACCACCCCAATTAAACATTTGGTTCGGACACCCAGCACTTCCTCTCCGCTGTAATCATAGAGAGGTCTATTGGTATAAAAACCATACCATATGGTGGGTGTCAAGCCTTTTCTTGATGACAGTCGGGCATAGGCAGATTCGCCCAAACTGGTTTTATAAGTTTGTTTTAATTATGTTATTATTGGTTAATTTGATAATATAGGTTATAATAAGTTATTTTTTTTGTTGACAAGCGGCCGATAAATTCATAAGAAGATTTGAAAGGTGCTCAATGGTAGGACCAATGAACGATATATTTGCCCCCATAAGACAAAAAAAGATATCCGAAGAGATTGCGGACCAGCTGAAATCCCTGATTTATCAAGGGCAATTAAAGCCAGGCCAAAGGCTGCCGTCGGAAAGGGATTTGGCCAAATCATTGGGTGTCAGCAGGGTTTCACTTAGGGAGGCCTTGAATACATTGCAAGGTACGGGCCTTTTGGAAATACAGCAGGGAAACCGTACTTTTGTGAGACCCATCACCACCCTATCTGTATATGACCCCCTGGTATCGTTCTCCAAGGAGTCCCCCTCCAATATGATGCAGGTTTTCGAACTAAGAAAATATCTGGAAGTGGGTTCCATTTCGCTGGCAGCAGAGCGAGCAGACAGCCATGAGATTCAAAGACTTGATGAGATCCTGATAGAGATGGAAGATGACCTTTTGAAGAATCGCCTGGGAGCAAGGACTGACTTGAATTTTCACACCACCCTGGCTGAGGCGACTCACAACCAGGCGTATATCCATATCATGCACACCATCTACGACTTGTTGCAGGAAGAGCTGAGGGTTGCGTGGGGAAGTGTCTTTAGAAGGAAAGAAAAGCGAAAAAAATTGTTTCAACAACATCAAAATATTTTTTATGCTATCAAGGAGCACAACCCAAAGGAAGCGGCGCAGGAGGCCCTGGAGCACCTTGACTTTGTCGGCAAGGAGTGGAAAGAGTCTCTGGTCAAAGAACCTTGACAACAAATTTG
>JAUVRS010000272.1 GCA_030597505.1 Desulfobacteraceae bacterium | reverse complement strand
GGCCAAAGAGCTCTGACCAGTATTTGCCCAAATCGAGATAATAGTCGTGTTCACCCATAACACAATAAAATCTATAATTCAGTTTGGCGAGCATTTCCACACCGTGGTCCAACTCGGCCTTGGTACCCAATTGCGCCAGGTCTCCGCCAAATACAACAAAATCGGGTTTGGGTCGAAGCAGGTTGGTCTCGGCCACGGCGCGGATGAGACCTCTGTCCCAGTTGCGTACAAATTTGGTGTCCTTGATATGTTGGATGTGGGCATCAGAGATATAGGCAAACGCAAAGTTCTTACCCGAATCCGCAAAGGCAAGCTCCACCAGGGTCATGGGAAAGGCAGTGAAAGTGGCGAATGCCCCCATCCCTTTGAGAAATTTTCGACGGGTAAGCTTTGAATTCTTCATTTCTTCCTCCTTTACTTCTGACCGGTCGTGCCGGCGAATTCAGGGCTTGTCAAGGCCTCCATAAACGCGACCAGATCATTGATCTGCGCGTCCGTCAGATTCAACGGCCGGATACCGCCGCTGAGAAAATCGTTGACCGGATCACCTTCAACGGTCACGCCACCGTTGTTATAATGCACGACCACGTCACGGAGGGTTTTGAGGCTGCCGTCATGCATATAAGGGGCTGTTAAAGCGATATTTCGGAGGGTCGGCGTTTTGAATGAACCCAAGTCATTAAAGGTGCGGGTCACGGCAAAACGGCCCAGCTCTGACGAGCGTTTGTCGGTCAAAACCTTGATGTCCACTTCAGAGGCGGTTACCTGGGCATTGAGAAATTCCACAGCAAGTTCAGGTACAGTTTCCTGGATATCATTGATTCCGACCCCCACATTGTGGAACCGGTTGTCTATAAAGAGCGCCTGTGTCTGTTCGACAACATGGCAGGATACGCACCGGCCCTGGTTGATAAAAACATCGAATCCGCGTTTCTGCGCCGGGGTCAGGGCATCTTCCTGGCCGCCGTAGCGCCACCGATCAAACGGTGAGTTGCCGGAGATCTTGGTGCGCTCAAAAGCAGCAATGGCCCGGGTCACCTCTTTCATGGTAATGCCCTCACCCTGTTTTCCAAAAATCGCTTTAAAGGCGTTTGCGTATTCGGGATCAGATCGCACGATGGACAGAATCGGTTGATGAT
Organism: Desulfobacteraceae bacterium; assembly: GCA_030597505.1. Lineage (GTDB taxonomy): Bacteria > Desulfobacterota > DSM-4660 > Desulfatiglandales > Desulfatiglandaceae > JABMQV01. The sequence continues at coordinate 2,913 of JAUVRS010000272.1, read as the reverse complement.
CCTTGAGTCCCATCTCCACCGGGTTGACAAAGGGATGCAATGCCTGATCTTCAAGATCCGGAGAGCGGCCATCCCAGAACAGTTTTTTAAAAAAAACAGAATTGACGATGGTCGGCGCGTTCCGGGTACCGGTCAGTTTGTTGATCCCCTCGGATACTTTCAGTGGACTGTCAGTAAAGACCTTGAGCCTGTCATGACAGGTGGCGCAACTGATTTTTCCAGTGGTACTGAACCGTGTATCGTCAAAGAGTTTTTCCCCCAGGGCAACTTTATCAGTTGTCTGTGGGTTTGATGTAGGATAGGTCGCTGCAGGCAGGCCAAGCGGCGTGGTTTGTGCTGACGAGATTTTCGGGGTTAAACCGGTTAAGACAAGAAATCCCGCGGTGATGAAGAGCAATAAAATAGCTTTTCTCATATGTTTTCACCCCTTTCTCCGGTTAGTGATTTGGAATGAATAAATGTGTTGCAGTTATGACTAATTGACAGATTCTCACAAACTTTATGACTAAAATAGAAGGTTTTTCGTTTTATGTCAATGGCACCTGGGGAGGTTGGGCTGAACGCTTGATTAATGATAATCGTAATTTAATAAAGGTGGTATCCTTCTCCTGATTGGGTTACTATTCCCCCAAAAAAACCATGCCAACCGTAACGCGTCCGAAAGCCATCCTCCAGCACTATGTATAAAGGCATTATTCTTATATTGATTGCTACCCTTGGGATTGTGTTGATGAATACCTGTGTCAAGATGAGCAGTTTTGCACACGATCCTGTAGAGATGGTGTTTTATCGCGGCATTATCGCGCTGAGCCTGTTGATTCCCTATATGTTGGTCACCCAAAGCCCGGCTGTATTCAAGACAAAACGAATCAAGGCACATCTTTACAGGGCGATTGTCGGGAATTTGGGGGTGGGGTTTGTTTTTTGGACGTACGCGCGTCTCCCGATGACCGATGCCACTGCCCTTCTTTTTGCAGCGCCCCTTTTTGTAACAACGCTGTCCCCAATATTGCTAAAGGAAAAAACCGATCTATACCGGTGGTCTGCCGTCATCGTTGGATTCACCGGTATATTGTTGATTGCAAGGCCCTCCGTAAGCATACTATCAAACCCGGCCTCACTCATCGGACTCGCCGGCGCGCTATGTATGGCACTGGTGGATATGGCCCTTCGCAACCTTGGCAGAACCGATGACCCTCTCACCACCGTTTTCTATTTTATGCTGGTGGGCGTGGTGATATCAGCGCCCTACGCGTTAATTTTTGGCTCTTTGCCGGACATGAATGTGCTTCCATGGGTCATCGGTATCGGCATTTTCACGGCAATTCAACAGGTGGCCAAGACAACCGCGTTCCGGTTTGCAGAAGCGTCTCTCCTGGCGCCTTACACCTACACTGCTATTGTCTGGGCAACATTGACCGGATGGATTTTCTGGAAAGATTTCCCGACCCTTGCCGTTATACTGGGAACATTGGTAGTCATCGGAAGCAATTTGTTTATCGTGTGGCGAGTAGGGCAAAATAGCCGTTAAACGCGCGTTTTATACGGAACACATATACATCAGAAATGGGATGGCTTGTCGTTGTCTGTGATCCGTTTTCGGCATCGCCCCTCAGCCCCCGCATGCACCCTGGTGAGATGGATGCCCTTTGATTAAACTTCCATAAAGAATATTCAAAATTTGGGTCCAATTAAGATGGTATTTTTTTAACCTGATAAATACTGAGAAGAGGAGAAAAGTCCATGAAAAAAAACACCCCAGCAGGTAGACCGCGGAAAATGTCTGAGTCAGTGGCAAAAAGACTCATTGACCTCACTAGCTGCATTTCTCATCTGGAAAAAACCGACAACCTTGTTCGGGTAAAGTCAGTGGTGTCTCCAAAGTATGAATTGGCAGGTATAGCTAAAAGGTTCGAAGGGAGAAAATGCATCCTGTTCGAACGAGTCAAGGGGAGCAAATATCCCGTATTTGTGGGAATGTTGTGGAATCGAGATATTGTGGGTAGCCTTTTCGGAATGCCCAAGGAAAAGATCCCTTTTGTTATTGAAAAGGCAATTAGACGCTGGAAAAAAAGCAAGAGTTCGTTTTCATCACGGACTCTCAAAAAAGGTCCTGCAAACGAGGTTGTTGAAGAGGAGGTAAACCTGTTTAGACTCCCGATTCCTGTTCATGCTATGAAGGATGGGGGGAGATATCTTGACTCGTCCTTAGTGGTTGTTAAGAACCCGGAAACCGGAGTCCCAAACACATCCATCCATCGAATGATGGTATCCCAGAAAGGCCGCCTTACATTTTTGATTGACCCAAACCGTCATTTAGGTGCCTATTTGGACATAATGGAGAAAAGGGGCAAGCCCCTCCAGGTGACCATCAATAACGGAATAGGACTGGTTCCCTGGCTGGTCTCTGCCATCCCGGGGCAGGGTGACGGTAAGTACGGGATCGCTAATCATATCATTGGAAGTCCAATAGACTTCATAAAGGCCCAGAAGGTCGATGCCCCCGCATATGCTGATGCCCAGTTTGTGATTGAGGCCGAAATTTTTCCAAATGCACGAGAATTGGAAGGACCATTTGGGGAAGTGACCGGCTACTATGCTACACGTGAGAGGAGATGGGTTATGAGGGTGTTGGCCGTCACCCATCGGAAAAATCCCGTTTTTCACAGTCTTTTGTCCGGGCACGAGATGTGGAACACTCTTGGATTCACTGCTGAGGCCAAGATATACACGACCATCAAAAGGAAAATCCCCCAGCTCAAGGCGGTGTATCTGGACCCTGGAGGTTGTGGATATTTTGGTGCCGTCATAAAGGTGGATAAAAATCGAGCTGGAGTCGGAAAAGAGGTGATCAGGGAAACATTCAGGGCCTTCGAATCACTTCAAAGAGTGGTTGCCGTGGATGAAGACGTC
>JAUVRS010000028.1 GCA_030597505.1 Desulfobacteraceae bacterium | reverse complement strand
GTGTGATGTTGATAAATGCGCGTCTGGCGGGCACGTTGAACCATAGCTCTTTACGGTAGGTTTTCATCTTATTTCCTTCCAGGTGATATGAAATGGGGGTGATTCCTTAAGGGTCAAGCAGTCGGTGCAACATGGCTGACCATGACCAAGCCGATCATACCCAAATATGTCCCCAGTGTAAATAAAAAATGAGAATGAAAAATATTGGACTCAAACCAGTTTGTGGGCTATAAAACAGCTTGAAAATGATACACCACCGGTCAAGTTGGTTGCAACTATCATTGGTGAAGTCAAGATTGATTATCGTATTTTCTTGAAGGAGTGGTTTTGACAGATCTTCCGATAATAGGGATCACCATGGGAGATCCTGCGGGAGTGGGGCCGGAGATAATCGTAAAGGCGCTGGCTGACAGAACTATTTATCGGTCTTGTCGTCCCGTGGTCCTGGGTGACACAGGGGTCCTTTCCTCGGCCATTAAAAAGGCTAAAGTCAAGATCTCACTGGCGGCAGTAATTGCCCCCTCTGAGGTCCGTGCCACCCCGGGTAAAATAGATGTCATGGCGTTATCTGAACTGAAAGACGGGGGTGTTCTGCCTGGAAAACCCACGGTTGAGGGTGGTAAGGCCATGGTGAAATATATTATCCGTGCCGTGGAATTGAGCCAAACCGGGGAACTTGGGGGAATGGTGACCGGTCCCATAAACAAGGCCTTGATGCACCGGGCCGGGCACCTTTACGAGGGACACACGCAACTGATATCACAACTTACCAACACCCCTGATTGTGTAATGATGCTGGCGGGGGAAAGGCTGCGGGTTGCGTTGGTGACCGTTCATTGCCCGTTTGCGGAGGTCCCTGCCATTCTGGATATCGAGCTGGTCCGGAAGACCATTGCCATAACGGCAAGAGCCCTTGAGGCCGATCTGGGGTTTGATAGACCCCGACTTGGTGTTGCGGGTCTTAACCCCCATGCCGGAGAGTCAGGACTTTTTGGCATGGAAGATGAGAGGGTCATAAAGCCTGCAGTCCAGATGGCGAGGGATGCGGGTTACCATGTGACAGGGCCTTTGCCCGCTGATACCCTTTTTTACAGGGCCGCAAATGGCCAGTTCGATGCAGTGGTGGCCATGTATCACGACCAGGGGTTGATACCCTTAAAACTACTCCATTTCTCCGATGCGGTAAATGTAACCCTGGGTCTTCCTATCATAAGGACCTCTGTTGATCATGGGACAGCCTATGATATAGCCGGGACAGGGAAGGCTGATCCGTCAAGCCTAAAGGCTGCTATCCGGATGGCCGTGACAATGGCCAGAAGCAGAAAGTCAGTTCCATGACCACTGATTACATAAAGATAAGGGGTGCCAGACAGCACAACCTCAAGGATCTTTCTCTGGACATCCCAAAAAACAGGCTGGTTGTAATCACGGGGCTGTCCGGTTCCGGGAAGTCATCGCTTGCGTTTGATACCGTCTACGCCGAAGGACAGCGGAGATATGTGGAATCACTTTCAGCCTATGCCCGACAGTTTCTGGAGCAAATGGACAAACCGGACGTGGACTCTATTGAAGGGCTTTCTCCTGCCATATCCATAGAGCAAAGAAGCTCAAACCGCAACCCCCGATCCACGGTGGGGACGATCACAGAAATATATGACTATTTGAGAATCCTCTTTGCCAGGGTTGGGCAACCCCATTGTCCCAAGTGCGACCTTGAGATCAGTTCTCAGACCACGCAACAGATCGTGGATCGGATTATGGGGCTGGAAGAGGGCGCAAAGGTACAGGTTCTGGCACCTCTGGTGGAAGGGCGTAAAGGAGAACACATCCAACTGTTTGGTCGGCTTAGAAAAGACGGGTTTACTCGAGTCAAAGTAGATGGGGAGACCAGGCTTTTGGATGAGGATATCGTTCTTGCGAAAAACAAAAAACATGAGATCAGCGTTGTGGTGGACAGGCTGGTCATCAAAAAGGATATCCAAAGACGTCTTACCGACTCCATGGAGCTTACCCTCTCTCTTTCAGAGGGCAAGGCCGTGGTGGAGATTCCGGAGTCTGGAGAGATTTTCTTTAGCCAAAAGGCGGCATGTCCCAGGTGCGGCATCAGTCTTCCTGAACTGACCCCCCAGATGTTTTCTTTTAACAACCCCCAAGGCGCCTGCGATGATTGCAGCGGGCTGGGAACCAAACGATATCTTGATCCCGACCTGATTGTGCCGGATCCCGCCCTTTCTTTGAGGGAAGGTGCCATTGCCCCATGGGCCAAAAGACACTCTGTCTATTTCCAGCAAATGCTCGACTCCCTTTGTAAGCACTATGGGGTTGATGTCTACAGCCCGTTTCGGGACCTTCCACAGGAGGTCCGGGAGGCCTTTCTTTACGGGTCAGGGGAAGATGAGATACCGTTTTACTTTGAACGGGATGACAGACGGTATTCATACACCCGCCCCTTCGAGGGGGTTATTCCTAATCTTGAAAGACGCTATCACGAGACAGACTCCTATCAGGTCAGATATGAGATTGAAGATTACATGAGCGTAAGAGATTGCCCGGCCTGTAAAGGTGCCAGACTAAAACCGGCCAGCATGGCGGTTAGAGTGGGAGGAAAGGCCGTCAATGAGATCACATCGCTGTCCATTGGAAAGACCTATGAATTTTTTGAGGAGTTGAGGCTGGGACCCAAAGAGAAACAGATTGCCCGGCGGATACTAAAGGAGATCAGGGACCGTCTCCGGTTTCTCAAAAACGTTGGACTGGAATACCTTAGCGTCGATCGATCCTCTGCAACATTGTCCGGGGGAGAAGATCAACGGATCAGACTGGCGACACAGATCAGTTCGGGACTGACAGGTGTGTTGTATGTTCTTGATGAGCCTAGCATAGGGCTTCACCAGAGGGACAACCTGCGACTTTTAGAGAATTTGAATCACTTGAGGGATCTGGGGAATACGGTTTTGGTTGTTGAGCACGACCCTGAAACCATTTTGTCGGCCGACCATGTGATTGATATGGGGCCGGGGGCCGGTCTTAAGGGAGGGCAGGTGGTGTTTCAGGGGACACCCGGAGAACTGAAAGCTGACGGGCAATCCCTGACCGGCGCGTATCTTTCAGGAGACCGGGTTATTCCGGTGCCCCGGTCAAGAAGGCAAGGAAACGGTAAGGCCATTGTAATTGAAGGCGCAAAAGAGAACAACCTAAAGGAGATTTCAGTCCAAATCCCGCTTGGCACCCTTACCTGTATCACAGGTGTTTCCGGTTCAGGAAAGAGCAGCCTGATTAACGGTATCCTTTATCCGGCTCTTTGTCTGAAACTATATCGTTCCAGAAAAAAGGTCGGACCGGTGAAATCCATCGGGGGGATTGATTACATCGACAAGGTGATCAACATCGACCAAAGCCCCATTGGCAAGACGCCCCGCTCAAACCCTGCCACATATACAGGGGCGTTTACACATGTACGCGAACTTTTTTCCATGCTGCCCGAATCAAGGGCAAGGGGATACAAACCTGGAAGGTTCAGCTTTAATGTCACGGGGGGAAGATGCGAGAGCTGTAAGGGGGATGGGATCATAAAGATTGAGATGCATTTTCTCCCGGATGTCTATGTCAAGTGCGAATCATGTAAGGGCCTTCGTTTCAATCGTGACACGCTGGAGATAAAATATAAAGGATACACCATTGCCGGTATCCTGGATATGACCGTAAACCAGGCGTTTACGTTTTTCGAAAATATTCCAAAAATCAGAAACAGATTAAAGACCCTTGTGGATGTGGGTCTTGGCTATATAAAACTGGGACAACAGGCGACCACCCTCTCGGGCGGAGAAGCTCAGAGAATAAAGCTCTCCAAAGAGCTCAGCAAGAGAGACACGGGACGGACGCTGTATCTGCTGGACGAACCCACAACAGGTCTCCATTTCGCCGACATTCAGAAACTCCTTGAGGTTCTGAATTATCTGGTTGAGCTAAAAAACACAGTTGTGGTCATCGAACACAATCTGGAAGTGATAAAGACGGCTGATTATATTATTGATCTTGGTCCGGAGGGGGGAGAAAAGGGCGGATATGTGGTGGGAAAGGGAACCCCCGAAGAAATCGCAGAGATAGAAAATTCCTACACCGGCCAATTTCTCAAAAAAGCCCTTTTTTAGAAATGTCTCTGAGGTGATAGACGATGTTTTCAAGACTTACGGTAAAATCCACGTTTTCAACCAGGCACCCCTCTGGGACTCTCACTTGGATGGGTGCAAAGTTGAGGATGGCCTTAATCCCTGAGTCTGTAAGCAAATTTGTGACCTTTTGTGCGTCAAAAGGGGGCGTGGCGATAATACCGATCTCAATATGAAGTTTCTGGATCAGTTGTGCCATATTGCGGGAAGGCTCGATGGTGAGGCCGCAGGAAAGGGTATGTCCCACTTTTTTTGGGTCTGAGTCAAATGCTGCCAGAAAGTTGTAACCCCTTTTCCGGAAATTTTCGTTTTCCACCAGGGCATTCCCCAGATTACCGATCCCCACGATACAGAGTGTCCATTCCTGATCCGTGGCCAGGATTTTCTTGATTTCCTTTAGCAGATCCTCAACGTTATATCCCACTCCCCTGGTGCCAAACTCTCCAAAATAGGCAAGATCTTTTCTCACCTGAGGGGAGGTTACCCCGCAAAGCTCGGCAAGCCTTACAGATGAGATGACCACGTCACCGCTGCCCGAAAGGTCTTCCAATGGACGCGAATAACGGGCAAGACGCTCAATTGTGGGAACAGGTATTTTTTTTGTTTTTGTCATAAGCCATTTCGCTTGGTTGGTGCCTGAAATGCCGGACGGGATCAAAACCTGGGACGCCACTTACGCGCAGGCGAAAGGGAAATGTGTAAAGTTTATGGTCTTACAAAAAGCCAAAAAAAATCAGGATTTGGAACAATGCCCTAAAACCTGACTGTTGACAATAATTTGCACGCCCTAAATCCCATATCGTTTGCAAAAGGGTCTTTTTACAGGCGTAACAAGGGCTAATTGTGCAAGGGTTAATTGTGAATTTTTGCACATTGTGGGGCCGAAAAGAGGGCCCGGTGATAGGGCCCCTCTTTTCGGATTAAGGGTTACAAGAAAGTCTTCTCAACGATAACTCCAAGATCCGGAATCTTGAAAACCAAAATAAAGCAGATCACCAGGGCATAAATACACAGCGATTCGATCAGGGCCAGACCGATAATCATGGTGGTCATGATCTTGCCACCCGCGTCAGGGTTCCTGGCTATTCCCAGGAGAGCGGCATTAATGGCATTTCCCATAGCTAAGCCGGTTCCCAGGGCTGCAACCCCGATACCGAATCCACAGGCGATGGCGATTCCAAAGAATATCCATAAACCTGCGGCCGCAGCCGAGTCATCACCTGCCAGGGCCATTGAAGCCGTTCCCAAAACCAGTCCTGTTGTAAGAACCCCAATAAACCTCTTTTTGGTCATGTGTTCCTCCTTTTTTTTAAAATATTCTCGGTCTTATTCCGAGAAGTGTGTTTTTACAGATACCAATGAAACCCCCAAGGCACTTGTCATCTAATGGGCCTCCTCCATTGCACCCACAAAATATATGATCGAAAGAAGCATAAAGACAAGGGCCTGAATCACGCTTACCAGGATACCCAGAAACAAAATGGGGAGTGGGGCAAGGTACATCCCAGCCAGCATAAAGATGATGCCAAGAACGGTTTCTTTTCCAAAGATATTGCCAAAGAGCCGGATACTTAGTGACATTATACGGGCAAGATGCCCTATCACCTCAATAGGAAACATCAGGGGCGCCAACCACCAGACCGGTCCAATAAAATGTTTGATATACCTTGCACCATGGAATTTTATCCCGATGATATGTGTATAGATAAAGGTGCATATGGCCAATGCCAGCGTGGTGTTGAGATTGGCCGTCGGGGAGTAAAATCCCGGTATCAATCCAACGAGATTGCAGATCAGGATGTAAAGAAAAACAGTGGCAATAAAGGGGAAAAAGAATCTTCCTTCAGGGCCCGTGATCTCAACCATAAAATCTTCAAGCCCGCCCACGATTATCTCCAGAACATTCTGCCGTTTGCCCGGGATGAGTTTGATGCTCCTGGCCAGAAAAATGGCAGCTATGACCATGACAAGCGCCACTATCCAGGAGTGGATCACATGAACGTGTACGTGGAAAAAGCGCTCCAACCCGATGGCTGAACCGAGCTCGGTTCAGAAAAAATAATGATGCCCCATGGTTTAAATACCCCCCCTCGAGGATGTTTTCCAAATAAGGTGAATTCCAAGGAAAACAATGCTTACCACCACTATGGAAAGACCAGCGGCCAACCCGGCAGGGTGAACCCATTCTTGTCCGATAAGGATAAAGATAATAACCCCGGTGGCTGCAAGCCTGAGATAATATTTTGCAATAATGGATGTCTTTCTTGCCCCCAAGCCCTCTTCAGAGAAAAAGCCTCGAAGAACAGTATGTTGAAGCACATTGAAGTTGGCGATAATGATCAGACCCCCAAGAATAATACCGAGGGTGCAGGCAGGGCTTAAAAAGATAAAGCTGGTTAGAGCCAAGACAAAAAGGATGACCCAGTTAAAAGTCCTGATCACCTTGAATGCTTTTTGCCATTCCATTAGAGCTTGTCGGCCCGTTTATACAGTTTGTAAAGGTTACTAAAGGCAGCGGCAATCCCGAAACCCAGGAAAACAAAAAATAACCATGGCTTTGTGCCGAGCCATATGTCCAGATAATAGCCGATCAGGGCCCCCAGCGCAATAGAGAAGGCCATGGTCATGCCAACGGTGCCAAAAAATCCCAAGTCCTTGATGGTCTTCTTGAGGTCTTTGTCCATTTAGCGCAGCTTGGGTTACAGTCTCCCCCAGTTGGGGGGAAACCGGCTTGGGATTTTGTCTATCACAGGCTTTCAGGGAAAGTCAAACCATTTTGAACCCCATTGAAAACTTTTTAGAACTTTAGGGTTTCACAAAAAACAGCCCTCACCAGTAATGGTTGTTCCCCGGTGAGGGCCATAAAAAATATCGTTTATAAACTTTTTTTACACCGCTTCTTTTAAGGCTTTTCCTGCCACGAATTTGGGAACCCTCTTGGCTTTGATCTTGATCTCTTCACCGGTCCTCGGGTTTCTGCCTTTTCGGGCCTTTCTTTTGTCCACTTTAAAGGTCCCGAAACCAATAAGTGTCACCGTGTCCTTCTTTTTTAGTGCTTTGGTAATACTGGCAAAAACACAATCCACTGCTGCCTGGGCTTCTTTTTTGGTGTTGACGACCTTGGCTACCTCGTTGATTAAATCTCCCTTGTTCATGTGCTTTCCTCCTTTTACCTAAGTGGTTAGTCAAAAGTACTCCCCAACTATTGCTTTTTGCAGAAAACACCCAAAAAATAAAAGGCGCTACCTTGTAAGGTTAAGGGATGATATCAACACCATCATAAATCGAAATGTGACAAATCAGCCTATGAAATCTTTACAGAGAAATTGAAAAAGTTCGGAACACCACTACCGCTAAGTGTGGTTTATCCGAGTTGCCACATTTGGGGTCCTCGCGGACGGCTTTTCAAACTGTGTCATTCTTCTATAGCGGGACCGGGTTCAGGGATGCCCCACCAATTCTGTCCCATGGATTTCTTTCCGGTCTCAACTGTGGGGCTTTTGTATCCCCACCAACTGTATCCAAGGTGACTCCAGTTTTTATACATGGTATCGTGTTCCCAGAATCCAGATTCTTTTGCCGCTGCACCACACCCGAACAGGAATAGGCCAATCAAAAGAAGCAAGAAAAACTTTTTCATGTCTTGACACCTCCTTATTTTTCGAAAATTATTGATGGACATTCTTTTTCAATCTATCCTGAAAAAAGGGCTTTAACTTCTGTAACCAGCTGAGATCGATGAAATATTGGTAGTGATGGGGTGTGGAAGCCGCATGTGATACCCAATCCATGCCCCCGTGGAAAGTGATGATTTAAGCGAACCCCCGAGTGATGTTAACAGGCGACCCTCTCGTTTAAAGGGCAACAATTTTTTCTAAGGTTGACTCTTACCTTTTAAACACCAGTCTGGTCAAGAAAAAATTGAAGAATTTGCTGGTTGAGACGCAAAAAACCACTCTTTTCGTTTCTGTAGAAGGCTCTGTTCTTGTGGTCAAACCAGACAAAATGCGAGGGAAGAGGGCCTGTGTTGAGCAAATAAGAGGAGATGTGATCAGGCAAAAAAGGATTTGAGCCTTTCCTTTATGTCTTTTTCTGCTGTCAAATCCATCATTTCTTCCCATAATTTTTTTGTGCGCAGAAACCGGCGAAACAGATTGTTTTTGGAAACAGCCTGGGTTTTTGCGATTTTAATGTTTTTTAGGGCCTCCTCGGCGTCGATCTTACTGCCTTGGGCACGGTATTGTTCCGCAAGGAGCGTACATGCCCTCTCTATCTTATCTTCCAGATCGTCCCCCAGAAACGCCCCCGGGTAAGGTTCGAGCGTTTCCACTAAAACCGGGCGCATATCCTCCTTGGGTTCCTGATCTCTTAGTTTGGCTCTCTCATAAACAAATCTGTATATGTCCTCCCGAAACTGTTTCCACACAGGGTGGGATTTGGAAGGTGGCAAATGCTTGATAGCGAGGGTATTGTCCAGGAAGAATTTGTATCCGAACATCTTAATATTTATCAGAAAATCGATATCTTCACCCCTCGTAACAAACGGGTCGAAAGGGATGTGGGTGAATAGGTCCCGATGGACGACCATGTTCCCGCCAAAGACAAAAGGGGTTTCCTTGAGTCTTGGTTCGGTTCCGATTATCTTGTCAAAGGCCTCGTTCATCCTTGCAATCTTGTCCCAGTGCGCCATCCAGGGTTCTATGGGACGGCTTACGTGCCAGTCGCCATCGGGCTGGAGATAGTACCCGGCCACAGCCCCGATAAACCCCACATCCAAGTTTTTGCCGATGAACTCACGTGCCTTGCCCATAAACCCCGGGTCTTCAAATACCTCATCGTCGTCTATAAGAACAGCAACATCAGATGAGAGGAGGTGGGGCAGAAACAGACAGAGGTTTCGGATGTTTGAGTATCCTTCAAGGTTTAGAAGATCAGCAAATTTTTCCCCGCTCGACTCTGCCAGGACTTTCTGTATCCGTTTTAGATGAGAGTGGCTGAAGATGTGCGTTTTTACATGGGAAGAAGTAGCTGAGATGATGCGGGACACCTTTTCTTCGACCTTTGCCTCGATATCTTTTGCGTTGGCCACTGCGATAATAACAAGCTCAAAGTCTTTTTCTTCCAGGATACCAATGCTTTCAATGGCCCTTCCAAGGGTTCCCTCTTCGTCAATGGGGATGGGATGATCATAGACCGCGTCGCCAGCCCTTTGACCCTGAGCCCTTTCCCGTGCCCAGTAGGATGGAATGACCATTGTTGTTTTCATAAACTGCCCACCTTTCCTTATTAAAAAGTGAAAAACCTGCTCTTTTTACAGCTTTTTATATTTACCGTTATTGTTTACAACAATGCCCTGGTTTATGAGCCTTTCCAGATGTTTTTTCATGAGTACCCGTTCACCGAACTCAAAAAAGGCCTTTGGTTCTCTTGGTTTCCCGTAGATGATCCAGGCACCGACAATACTCTCAAGGGTTTGAGGTTTTTCGAGGAGATTTAGAAGTTTGTTCTCCCTTTCATAAATAACACCAAGATATTTATCCCATAGATCCCCCGGCGAGACCTCAAATATTCCGGTCTCATGTGAGGTGAGCCACACCTTTGCGGGGATATCGCGCAGGCGTTTTACGGAGCGAATGGTCTCTTCGATGCTGGAGTCAACATCGCCATACCATGGTCCGAACCTTGTAAGATCGTAATCGCCCAGAAAGATTACTCCGACCTCTTCAAACCAAAATGATATGTGACCGGGTGTATGACCCGGGGTGGCGATAACTTCCGTTTTTGTGCCCCCTGGATGGAGGATTTCTCCATCACACAAAAAAGAGGACGGCTTTCGTGGCCTGAAGTGAAAATTTTCTTTTAATATCACACGCCAGTGTTCGCGTTCGCCCTCTTTGTCCATCCCGTAAGAATCCATAAAAAGCTCAAGATCGGAAAGGGGGGGGGCGTCTGTTTCCGCGATAGAGAACGGCAGATCATCAAATAGATCCAGGTGTGTCAGGTGGTCTTCATGCCAGTGGCTCAGCCAGACAGTCGTGACTCCATGGTCTTCTCGAATTTGGGTGAGTCTTTTTCTGTCGGATGCAGGATCAATCAAGACACCGGCATGTTCAAGGTAGATAGAGTGACAAAAAGGATATTTGCCACTGTTTTCTCCGGGGATGAACCATACGGGTCCAAAATGTTTTTCTTCCATAGTTTTGAGACCTCCCTAGGGAGGGCGTCCACAGGGGATAGGGTTACTCAATAATATGAACACTCACTTCTTGTCAAACCCCAAATCGTTGGTGCGGCTGAGCCGTGCCTCTGTCCATCTTTCACCCCGACCCCTCTTATTCCCATTTTTTTGTTCCCATGGGCATCTTTCTTGACCCGAAAGTTGATTTGTCCTACATTATATTTACAAAAAAATGAGTAAGTTCTCAATAAGTTCGGGCACCGTGGGGTTCGGCTGTTTCTCTCCGGCGCTCTCTAAACCAGTCATCTTAGTGTGGCTGATATTTGGGCTTCCGGCTCGCAGAGCCTCCAGCTCGGAGAGGTTTTGACAAAAGCACGGAGGAGCCAATAAGGGTCATTCGGAGAAAACCCCAAATATAAATCTGGAAAACGTTATGAAGATCTTGATCACAGGTGCCTCAGGATTCGTTGGGTCGAGTGTCTTGCGAAAACTCCTGGAGCAGGGACACCAGGTGCGGGCCCTTGTTCGCCCTTGCAGCGATCGTCGCAATATCGAGGGGACAGGGGCTAACATGGTCACGGGGGATTTGAACGATCGTGGGTCGCTGGGTCATGCGGTTGATGGTTGTGATGCCCTGTTTCATGTGGCCGCTGATTACCGGTTATGGGTCCTGAAGTCCGAAGATATCTACCGTACAAATGTGGGAGGGACCCGCAATATCATGCTGGCCGCGGTCGAGAAAGGGGTGAAAAGGGTTGTCTATACCAGCAGTGTTGCCACCCTGGGGCTTACCAAGGATGGGACCCCGGCGGACGAAACCACTCCGGTCACGATCGATGACATGATTGGCCACTATAAGCGTTCCAAGTTTCTTGCCGAGGCCGAGGTACGTCGGATGATTGATCAAGAAGGTCTGCCTGCGGTTATCGTCAACCCGTCCACCCCAGTCGGCCCGAGAGATGTAAGACCCACCCCAACAGGTCGCATGATCCTTGAGGCCGCGGCAGGCAAAATGCCGGCCTATGTTGATACGGGGCTCAATGTGGTTCATGTGGACGATGTGGCGGCGGGTCACTTGAAGGCCTTTGAGCGTGGAAAGATCGGGGAACGGTATATCCTGGGAGCCGGGAACATGACGCTTAAGGAAATCCTCACCGAACTTTCGGGCATAACCGGAAAACCAGTGCCGCGGGTTTCACTTCCACACAATCTGATCCTGCCCATGGCATACCTGGCGGAGGCCTGGGGACGGCTGACGCGCAGAAGCGAACTGTTTCTCACAGTCGATGGTATCCGAATGGCCAAAAAGGCCATGTTCTTTTCATCGGAAAAGGCAAGAAGCGAGCTGGGCTACATGACACGCTCTTCAAAAGAGGCCTTGCGTGACGCCGTGGAGTGGTTCAGACAAAACGGCTATTTGAGTTGACAAAGATCTGAACCATAAGGTTTTTGCCAGGTTTCAAAACGAGACCAATGGGTGATTTTCCCCCTTGACATGCATTGGCGGTTTCGATAATTTGATTTAGTCCAAAGTCAAGCTTGATGGTCTCGCAAAAAGTCAAAAGGTTCGTGGTTTCATCAACTATCTCCAGCAATATGATGAGCGGAAATCGACCAACCGTGAATCCGACAACCTGAGCAGTTACTCTGAGTTTATAGAGAATGGTATGAAGTGAGAAAGGCGGGTCGCCCCAAGAGAAAAATGCCCGGGGAGAAAGATGCCCGGGACTCTATTTGAAACCTTTTTAGATCGATTTTGACAAGGAGGGATTATGAAAAAATTTATGAGCTTTTTAATCGTATTTGGTCTGCTGACCGGTATAGCGTGGGCCGATTCCATCAAGATTCCCGTTGCTTCGCCGTTTACCGGGCAACTTGCCTCGTTTGGTGAAGGTGTCAAGAACGGGGCGCTTCTCAAGGCCGAGGAGATCAATGCAGCTGGCGGTATCAACGGAAAAAAGGTCGAAATCCTCTTGGAAGATGAACTCTGTGATCCAAAAGAGGCGGCTACAGTGGCCACCAAGCTTGCCAATGATCCCGGCATTTCCATTGTGGTGGGACATCTTTGCAGTTCGTCTTCGTTGGCAGCGCTGCCCATTTACAGGGCGGCCAAATTACCCGCCATCTCTCCTGCTTCAACAAATGTGACCATCGGTCAGATGAGCCCATACTATTTCCGAAATGTTTACAGAGATGATTTTCAGGGGCAGTTTCTGGCAAAATATGCGGCCCGGGTGAAGGGCTTTAAGAGAGTGGTGGTCTTCTACGAGGTAAACGACTATTCCATGGGACTGATGCTCGCCTTTATGAAAGAGGCAAAAAAGTTGGGGATCAAGGTCCTGGGAACAGAGGCATACTCCTCTGACACAACCGATTTCAAACCCCAGCTCACCAAGTTTAAGATGATGAAACCGGATGCCATTTTTATCCCGGGATATGCCCCCCAGGGAACCCTTATTGTATCACAGGCGCGGAGCCTGGGCATAAAAAACGTGGCTTTTTTTGGGGCGGATGGTCTTGATGATGACGTTGTGGTCAAGAATCCGGATGCCGAAGGGCTGTTTGTTACGACACCGTTTTTGCCCGACAAGGCAGGTCCTCAGGCCGCCGGGTTTATCAAGGCATACAGAAAGAAGTACGGAAAAGACGCCAACTGGTTTGCAGCCAACACTTATGATGCTGTGGGTATGGCCGCTGCTGCCATCAAAGCCGTTGGCCAGGATCGGGAAAAGATTCGAAACTACCTCGCTTCAATCAATTCAAGGGAAAAGGCCTATAATGGGGTGACCGGGAAGACTTATTTTGACAAAAATGGGGACTGTCTGAAAGAGGCATTTGTCAAAGAAATAAAGGGCGGCAAATGGGTCAGTGCTGAAAAACAACTCCAGTAGCCCGTTCTTCTGCCCTGGTGTGCCGTTTGAGTACTCATCTGTTTGTGGATCCCGCAGCTGTTCGAAGGGGTGGATCATTGATTGGTCTGCCCCTTTTTTTGGCTCTTTACACATGTTGCATCACTGATGAGGAAATTTTTTGACCAGTTGTCCCAAAGGGTAGAGGTGGGGTTCTTGTGGAAAATCTCTTTGAGCAGTCCAGTCTGTTCCTCCAGCAATTGGTAAACGGGATCACCCTTGGCGGTGTCTATGCCCTTATAGCCGTGGGCTACACCATGGTCTACGGCGTGATTCAGGTGATCAATTTCGCCCATGGGGAGATTTATATGCTTGGGGCCTTCCTGGCCTATACCATGGTAACGTTTTTTGGGCTCCCCTTCTTTGCGGCTTTTTTTCTGACCGTTTTGATTTGTGCCTTTTTTGGGATCATTTTGGATTTTGTGGCCTATCGTCCTCTGCGAAAGGCCCCCAGACTAGCGGCCCTGATCACTGCCATTGGCATGTCCATCTTTTTGCAAAATCTGGCCCGTATGATTTGGGGATCCCAGATCAAGTCCTATCCGCGTGAGATCCTGCCGGCCTTCTTTTATCGACCGGCGTTGAGTTTTGGTGAAGTCTCCATGACCTGGCTTCAGATTTTTATCCTTTCAGTAACCGTTGTTTTTATGCTCATCCTTCACCTGATTATTCACAAAACAAATGTTGGAACCGCCATGCGCGCCATCTCCCAGGACAAGGTCACCTCGGCCTTGATGGGTATCGGCGTCAACCGGGTGATCTCATTTACCTTTGCCATTGGTTCGGCCATGGGGGGTATGGCCGGGGTCCTGGTGGGGCTGTATTACAATGCCATCTTTCCAACCATGGGGTATGTTGCCGGTATCAAGGCCTTTGCCGCGGCCGTACTGGGAGGGATCGGCAGTGTGCCGGGAGCCATGCTCGGGGGCGGGGTGTTGGGGATTGCAGAGGTTATGGGTGCCGGTTATATTTCGTCGGAATATCGCGATGGAATATCCTATGCGGTTATGATAGCAGTGATTCTCTTTAAGCCATCCGGTTTGCTCGGGAGACAGATGGGAGAGAAGGTATGATAAAGGGCCCGTGGTCAGGAAACCGATCCCGTTTTATCTTTCTGGGTCTTTTTCTCTTGGCCCTCTTATTGCCCTGGCTCCCTCTGGGGACGTCCAGCAACTACCTGTTGCGGATCGTGACCACCGCACTATTATATATGATCCTGGCTCTCGGGTTAAACATCGTCCCCGGTTTTACGGGGCTCCTTGATCTGGGTTATGTAGGTTTCTACGGTATCGGGGCCTACACGGCCGGACTTCTGACCATCCACTATGACCTCAGCCTTTGGCTTATACTGCCTTTAGCCGCCCTAAACGGCGCCATCTGGGGCATCCTTCTGGGGGCGCCGACCCTGCGGCTCACCGGTGATTATTTCGCCATTGTTACTTTCGGGTTTTCAGAACTGGTGGTGCTGGT
>JAUVRS010000075.1 GCA_030597505.1 Desulfobacteraceae bacterium | reverse complement strand
GCCCGTTTTAGAAATGGCCCCTGAGAAGATGTCCAGACATTGAGTTTGCCGCCCGGTTCAAAGCTGGCTACTGTAATCTGGGGTTCCAAATACCCGTGGGTCCTCAGATGACTCTCAAACCGGTCCTCACGCACGTAGTATGACCGTGAAAATCCGGTCTCCACATCCCCCCATTCTGTCTCGGTTTTTCCACCCACATTGGCGTAAGGTTCATGGACCTTGGGGTGGGTGGGATGGATCTCGGGGGCACCCGGTTTCATGGCCTCCTCAGGGTCAAAGACTGCCGGCAGCGGCTCATATTCCACCTGAATCAATTCCAGGGCCTCTTGGGCCGCATAAGGGTCCACGGCTGCCACGGCGGCTATTTCCTCACCCACAAAACGTACCCTGTCGGTTGAAAGGGGGTATTGATCCGGTGGATATCGTGGCGTCTCCACAAACCCGTGTTTTCCCCCCGGGACGTCTTTGGCAGTCACGATTGCCTTTACACCCTTTACCCCGAGGGCCCTGGATATATCAATATTGAGGATTCGGGCATGGGCGAGCGGGCTTCTCAAGATACGGCCCACCAGCATACCCGGGAGTTGTATGTCCGTTGTATATTTGGCACGCCCCGTTGCCTTTGCCGGCCCGTCTTTTCGGGCGACCCGTTTACCGATATAATCCAGCGTTTCTCCCATTATTGGCTCTCTTGCTCCTGCTCTGATATAATCTTATCGGGTATAATTTGATCGGGTGCAATTTGACCGGATGCCTTTTTTACCGCCTCAATAATTTTGTTATAACCGGTACAACGACAAAGGTTCCCCTCGAGGGCCTTTTTTATCTGCTCTTCCGTGGGTCGCGGGGTTTCTTCCAACAGGGCCGTGGCAGACAATATCATCCCGGGGGTGCAGAATCCGCACTGGATTGCCCCACAGTCTTGAAATGCCTGTTGAACGGGGCTCATCCGTTCCCCTTCTGCCAGTCCCTCTATGGTCACTATGTCTCGTTGTGAGCAGTCCAGAGCCAGGGTCAGACACGAAAGCATGGGTCTCCCATCAATCAAAACCGTACATGAACCGCACTCACCGGTGCCGCAGGCCTCCTTGGTGCCCGTAAGTCCCAGGTCATTTCGGAGGACTTCCAGCAATGTGGTCTGTGGTTCCACCGCAAGTTCATAAGATTCGTTGTTTACCATAAGTTCAACAAGCTGTTTCACAAAAGTTCTCCTCAGGTCGCGGTTGACTATTTGTCAGTGTCACAATCAAACAGACTTAAATCTGGAGATATCCGATTTTCTCATTTGAAATTTCAGATCCCGTCAACCCGTTTTTTTGCCAGCAAAATGGCGCGCCGCGTTTCCACTTTCAAACACTCTCGCAGGTATGGGGCTGTATATCCATGATGCGGAAACGGGTGTGCCTCAGCGGCGGCCAGGTGGGCAGCCTCCTCTATACGTTCCTTTGACAGACGGTTTCCCGCCATGGCCGCTTCGGCACCGATCATCCGCACGGGAGCGCTCCTCACGGCCCCCACGGCAATACGCGCCTTAAGACAGGAAGTCTTGTCTTCCCCCATATCCAGCGTAACTGCCACATTCAGGGCTGCAAACTCCACTCCTCCGCGCAAAGAAAATCTGCCAAAGCTACTCCCCCGGGATAAAGGATAAACAGGGAGGTGTATGTCTGTCAGGATTTCTTTTTCGGAAATATCGATTGGCCTAAGAGGGTCACCTGTGTAAAGATCTTCAACGGACAACTCCCGATTCCCCTGAGGGCCGGCGATATTGACAAGTGCCCCCAGCGAGATCAAGGCCGAGGCGGTGTCCCCGCAGAACACGGCACAACATTTTTTTCCCTTGGGAAGAAGATAACATTGATCCCCATTGCGCTTAAAACACGGATCCACAAATTGGAAGGTATGGCTCTGGTTGTAGAATGAGCAACGGGGTTCCAGACAAAGGTTTCCGCCCAGGGTCGCCATCTGCCGGATCTGGTTGGAACCCACATTAAAGGCAGCCTCTGCCAAGATAGGAGCCTGTTTCATCACCAGGGGTGAACGGGCCACCTCTGCCAGAGACATAAGGGCATCCAGATGCAATTCACCTCCGGGGGCCACCTTTGGGGTTTTTACCGGGATCCCCTTCAGGCTGATTACTGCCTCAGGACGAATCAGTCCGTATTTCATGCGGGGAAAAAGGTCAGTCCCTCCTGCACATAGCCGGGTCTCAGGACCGTATTCCGCAAGGAGTTGAACAGCCTCTTCTATGGACCGGGGGCGTATGTGTCTGAACTTGGGAAGGATCATATCTATCCCTTTTTGGAACCAAATAGGACGATTATGAATTGTAGATCATAGCCAAAAAGGTAGACCGAAAAAACGGTCAGGCGACGTTGTTGTTATATGATTCCACAGGGGTTGTCAATATCATATAGGGAACATCCAATAGGGTATTCGTGGTGTTATTTGGGCGCCATCAGGGTGTTTAGAAAATCCTATTCCCTTCGCAATCTGTACGCCGCCCAAACCGCCCCGAGGCCACCCACCCCCAAAGTGGTAAAGGCCCACCCCCATGACACGTAATATCCCTGGTTTGACCCGAACGGATTTGTCCAATCCAAAACCATCCCGAAAATTAAGGGAGAAACCGCACCTGCCCCAAATCCGAGCAGGGACCGGATACCAAATGCAGCGCCAAGGTATGAAGGGGTGACCACCTCGGTCAAGCCAGCCGACAAAACGGGCGAGTCCCCAAGCGTGGAGAATGCGTAGGCAAGACCTATTCCGATGACCAGAACAAAGGGCCATCCAATAGTCCATCCGAACAAGAACGAACACAGCGTGCTTATACCCGAAAGCACTATGATAACATGGGCACGCCCAAGGCGGTCGGATAATGACCCCATGGTAAATGAAGCCAGGAGACCCGCCAAATGAAATGCGGCCGTCATATATGCGCCGTAAGCTGCGGCGCTGGGCCCGTGTGTCCCTCCCAGGATCAAACAGCTCGAAATAAAGGCCGGAGACCACGCCCACATTCCGAGAAGTTCCCAACTGTGAAATGTATAGGCACCAATCAAGAGCCTTGCGGGTCTGTTTTCCACTATCTCTTTTCTGAATTTTTCCTGCGCTTGGCGTTTCACCACCGGGACCTCTGTTTTTCTTAGCGTAACCCATCCAAAGATCGCCCCAAGGACCGATCCCAGACAGGTCACCAGAAAAGAGAGTTTGTATCCCCCGATGGGTATTGTTATCCCGCTCAGTGCAAGCGACAGCATATAGCCCATTGAACTGCTCGCAACAAAAAATCCCGATGCCATTCCTCTTCGAATGACCGGATACTGTTGGGCAATAATCATGAGCCCGGTCGTGTAGGTACCCCCAAGGGAAATACCCACGAGCCCATAGAGAATCATAGCGGAGAGATAATCGCGTGCCAGAAAAGCAAATCCTATGGAAGAGAATGCCGTCGCAAAGATTGATCCAAGGTATACGGGTTTGGCGCCTATTCTGTCTGCCAAGTTGGAAAATACAAATAATGATATGGCGTATCCGATCTGAAATGCGGCGGCAATCCCGCCTGCTGCCACGGCCGACATCCCCCATTCCTGTTGAAGCAGGGGAACGACCGCCGCATATGTCATGGTTACGGTCTGGCTGAACACCCTGGCAAGGCAAATACCCGTAAGCCACCAATCAAATTTCACCTGTTGTCCCACTCCTCAATCCGCCCCTGGCCCATTTACGGTTAAGAATTCCTTTTCCATTCAACGATTGGAGCAATGCCCCTCTATAGATTTTCATCCGTGACTTCAAGGATCACAAATACCGACCAAACTCCAACGTTTTTCTAAATATACTGACCCGCATATCCTTCTGAACCATTTCATGACCCGTTTTGGAAAATGGGAGATAAACAAGTGTAGCCCCGGTTGTTCGGATGTTTATTTGCGGCAAAAGTGGAAAGACATTTTTTTTGTTCATGGTGGATCCCGCAATGGCCAGTTTTAGGGTCTGGGCCGCCTCGCTCAGGGGGAGGGTTACAGGATACGTTTTCTTTTTGGGAATTCCCTCTTCTAACTCGGGCTGTAGCTGAGAAATGTTCATCTGTCGCAAAAGAGACAAAAACAACGTTGGTCGAATCTTGAAAGCAGGGCTCCAAAAGCTCATTTTCTGCTTTTCCCACTGTTCCTGGATGGCTCTCGGCTGGTTGGTTAGGCGGATAAAATCCGCGTATGAATCAATTTCCACCCCCGTGGCCTTTGCAGACATTTTCCAGAAAGGGAGATAAACGACATCCGTTTCTTGGGCAGACATCATCGCCAAATCCACCCGGACAAACCTCCCCCTGGAGGCTTCCCATGCAGTCTGACAGTTTCCACACGTCAGCACCACACTGTCCCGTTCACCTTCCAGATTCCAGCCGCACTGAGGGCACACGGTTGCAAGGAGAGTAAGTTTCCACGATCGATGATCCTGGCTCAGCCTGGAAAAAATCTCGTCATCCTTTGGGAGTTTTGCAATGGCTTTGTTGGTTATGGCGTCAAAAACCGTCCCCCTCTCCACATACAGAGGGAGAAAGATAAGGCTCAATGCCTCGCCGATAAATGCTCTGTGGAATATCTTCCCTTTGGCGGAAACCGATGAATGCTTTGCAGCCCTGTTTAGCAATTCGGTTTTGGTGAGAAGGCATTTCAGAAAGGTGTCCTCGGTATCCGGCGCGACAAATCTCATTTTGACGGCCTGTGGCCGAAGCCCGAGAGAAATGGGAAATTTCTTGAATGGGACTCCCAGTCGGGTAATGTCCACGATCCGATGACCGGTCCCCCGTTCGCTGCAGAAATAGACGCACCCCCTGAAGCGGAGATACGGGACATAGATCAAATCCTTGTTTAAAACCTTGTGCGGCAGGACAAATCGGAAATAATCGGGAGCGGAAAGAAAACTATTTACATTACAATAGGGGCAGAGGAGTAAATGGTCGGTTTCTTCCAGCACGATGGGCGCACCGCATTGGGGGCATTCTTGCTCTGCTGTAAAGCCCACGTCAGCCCAGTCTTTCCCCGCATTGGTTGCAAAATACAGAATCGGGAAGATTTTCCGTCTTACAGTTCGCACAGACCTTTGGGACCGGTTTTCCCTCGGCCCGACGACCGCACTTTGGGCAGAACCTGGCGTTTGGCGGCAGGTTCTTTCCACAATCGATGCATTGATCAAAAACCAATTGCTGATGTCCGCAAAGGGGGCAAAACCTGGCCTCTTTCGCTATCGGATGTCCACAGTCGGGGCATTTGACCTGTTGAGGCCGCTCTTGGGGCGAGCGACTGGCCGTGGCTCCCGGTTGTGGCTTAAAGGCCTCTGCAAACATGGCCGGCATCATAAGACCCAAACCCATGCCCATACCTGACCCTGCTTCCCCTTGGGACTCTGCGGCCTTTTCCATGGCCATGGCCGCTTTCATCTTGACCAGCCGGTCCAGGTCTTGGATGATGTTTAAACGCCCTTTGTCATCGATGGCCTGCTGCACCTCCGGCGGGGGGGTGATGGAGGTGATAAAAAGCTGGGACAAGGCCAGACCAAAACGAGAAAAATCTTTCTCAAGACGTTCTTTAAGACCCGTGGCGAGTTCTTCATATTTCCCGGGGAGATTTAGGACGCTATCCAGATTTTCGCCCAGATAGTCATTGAACCGTGATACAATAACGCGTTTAAGATACTCCTCAATCTCTTCTGTGGTGAATCTGCCCATGGTGCCCACAAGGGTGTTGATAAACAGCAGGGGCTGAAACACCTGGATATTAAATACCCCGTGGGCCCGAAGCCGTATTAGACCCAGTTCTGAATCCTTAAATGCCACAGGGTCCCGGGTACCCCATTTGAGGTTGGGAAAAACCTTCATGTTGACCATGTAGGTCTCGGCACGAAGGGGGCTCGTCATCCCCCAAGGGATGGCCAAAAGTTTTGTCAGCACCGGGACATTGGCCGTTGTAAGGGTATGACGGCCTGGCCCAAAGGCCTCACAGGCCCGGCCTTTATAAAAAAATACTGCCGCCTGGCTTTCTCGTACAATAAGCTGGGCACCCAATTTGACCTCACCGGAACCCTCTTCCGGAATCCTGTGGACCAGTTCCCGGCCCGTCTCGTCAAACCATTCTATAACTTCCAGAAAAACGATATTATTTGTGCCCATTCTCACCTCCTGACCAAACGGCCAAATTTTCCACTCCACCCCGAGGAATCATTTCACAAAGGAGTCATTTCGCGGAGGAGCAATTTTTGTAAGATGCCAATTTACCATTTTTCCATTCCACCTTCAAGTCCCGGTCAAATTGTGCTAACATCTGTTGGAAGTCTCTGATTTGCCCTGTCTCTTCCCTTACTTTATTAAAAAGCTTTATAAAAAAAGAGATCAGCTGACGTCTGACAGAGACCCCTGAGCAGTGAGCGCGTATCTTCGGTCCTTGATAGATTTGAGGAGAATATTCTCATGGCCAAAGAATTCCATATCCCTTTCACCAAGATTCGCATTGCAAGATTCCTTTTTCTCCTTATCTCCATGATGTTTATGTTTGTGGTAAACCCCTTCCTCGAAGGATTTGTGGGAATCAATATTCTTATGGATATCTTCCTCTCCGCAATTCTTTTGTCCGGTATTTACGCCGTGAGTGAAAAAGGAAGTTTCGTAATCGTTGCCCTGCTTTTAGCCATTCCAACATTTCTGCTGCATTGGTCCAACCATTTTACAATAATTCCCTCCTTTCCACTGACGGGAGACATTTTTGGCGCCATCTTTCTTGGCTACACCGCGGTTGTCATTCTGACCCATCTGTTCAGGAAGAAAGAAATTACCGCCGATATGATCATGGGCAGCGTTTGTGTCTATTTTCTGATCGGGTTGATGTGGGGATTTGTCTATTCCGTTTTGGAAAACTTTAGCCCGGGGTCATTTCTGATTGAACAGGCGACTGCCAATCATTTGGCCGATTTTATCTATTACAGTTTTGTGACCCTGACCACATTGGGTTATGGAGATATAATACCCTTGAGTGCACCTGCCCGTTCCCTATCGGCCCTGGAGGCCATCATGGGGCAGCTCTATATTGCCATCCTCATTGCCAGGTTGGTTGGCATTCACATATCTCAGTCCTCTGACTGAAAATGTCTGTAACGCGGAAAGAAAGTATATTCTCGTCCGGAAAATCTTTTTCTTGAACCTTCGGGAACCGTTCACGGTTTACAGTTATTGGTTCACGGTTGAAAATGCAGAAGCTATAGGAGAATTATGGGGTCCTTTTTTGAAAATTTAGCTGAGAAAGAATTATTTCAAGAGTTGAAATCAATATCCAAAATGCTTCAATCGTTGCATAGTTCATTGAAAAACTGTGAACCGTGAACGATGATAAGGAATATTTATGAAGAACTTTATGGAACCAGAGAGTGTGGCCCTTATCGGTATCACCAGAAATAGTGGTCCAAGCGCCTTTAACCTTATGGAAAATATGATCAGGTTTGGTTTTCCCGGCGACATCTATCCTGTCAACCCCAGTGCGGGTAAGATCCTTGGGAAAAAAGCATATTCTGACGTAGGGGAAATAAAAAAGAAAATTGATTTGGCAATTATAAGCACGCCTCGACAAACCACGATCGACATCCTCAAGGAGTGTGTGGCAGCGAATATCAAAGCGGCCATTGTTGTCAACCAGGGGTTTAACGATGCAGACAGCCGCGGCAAGGAAATGCAGCGGGAGATGTCGGAGATGGCAAGAAACAATGGGATCAGGATCCTTGGGCCAAATACCCTTGGGGTTATAAACAACTTCAATAATTTCACCACCTCTTTTATGCCCCTCACAAAGGAAAAGGCGCCGGTTGGGGTGATATGCCAGTCAGGCATCCACTTTGTGGCGCCCCGGGAATTTTCCGGGAAAATAGGGAAGGCCATCGATCTTGGTAATTCATGTGATATCGGGTTTTACGATGCATTAAAATACTTTGGGAATGATCCTGACATAAAGATCATCGCCATTCATATGGAAGGTCTCAGCCAGGGAAAGGAATTTTATTCCCTGGCCAGGAAGGTGGTCAAAGAAAAGCCAATCATTTTTCACAAGACCGGCAGCAGCGAGACAGGTGCCAGGGCAGCTTTGTCACATAGCGGCAGCATGGCAGGGAACTATAAGATTTATAAGGCTGCGTTTAAACAAATTGGTCTTACTGTCCTGGAGACGGGAGGGCAAATGTCCGATGCAGTAAAGACCTTGCTGTATCTTCCGGTCATGAAAGGAAATCGAGTTGGGGTCATCACCTATAGCGGTGGGGCGGGTATTATGGGGAGCGATAGCGTGGAAAGATATGGTCTGAGACTTGCCTCTCTTTTACCTGAAACCATTCATGAGACGGCCAAACTTTCTCCTGATTGGATGCCGCTTGGGAACCCCCTGGATATCTGGCCTGCAGTTATGCTCGAGGGAGCCCGGAAGGCCTATTCGGTTGCACTAAAGACAGTATTGAGTGACCCGAATGTTGATGGGGTTTTATGTATAGCGTTGGCCCCTCTCCCGGAGTTCTCATTTCTTGATGTTTCAGACGCGCTCAATGAGGTGATGGATAACTTTCCGGCCCCAAAACCCGTGGTGGTGTGGACCTACGGTCCTAATACAGGAGACACTGCCAGGAGATTTGAAACCAAAAAGAAGATTATGGCCTACCATACCATTGAGAGGGCCACATGGGCCTTGTCCTTATTGCGAGATAGATATAAAAGCGTTATAAAGGAATCAACAAAATAACGATTTTCGAGAATCAGGTTCCGAATTCTTGGGCTTGTCTAAAAAGAAATAGGAGGTTGATGCGGATGATTTCAAGAAGAAGATTTGTAAAAAACATGGCAATCGCGGGCGCGGGCGTCACGGCATTTCCCTTTGTCTTTATCAGGCGAGCACATGCTGCCTGGGCAAAAAAAACGGTTATCCACCCAAATGTGGACAATCTCCGTGTGGTCGGTATCACCGACCCGGGAATGACAAAGGCAGTGGAACCTTCAGTTTCCTGGTCACGCCAGAACGAACTTGTAAACCAGAAAGTGGTCTGGGAAAATATTGACAGGCTGGCATGCACGCTTACCGAAACAGGACTGCCTGAAAAAGCCTGGCCGACAATTTTTGTCCGCCCCCCCCGCAAGCCATGGTCCGAAACGGTTGTGGCCATCAAGACCAACAACATCGGCAGTCAGCACACACGCAGTGCTGTCATGTCAAAGATTTGTCATGTGCTGACTGATATGATCGGTGTGAAATCGCGCAATATCCACATATACGATGCCTGCGACGGTAGCGACATGCGGAAGACGACACCATTTGCCGGTCTTCCTGATGGATGCCGAATTGAAAATACATGGGGCGGAAGCTACACCTATACAGGGATTCCCAGACCTTGGCGGGGAGGTGAGGATAAATCGGAATGTCTTAGATATCTTGTTGACGGAACCGTGGACATCCTCATTTATATTGCCCT
>JAUVRS010000288.1 GCA_030597505.1 Desulfobacteraceae bacterium | reverse complement strand
CATTCCTTTATGATTCCCGCAAGGAGACTGTAGCCTTTTAGGGGTTGGTGGTCAAGCAAAGCCAACGGTCATATAGCTAAAAACGCTTGTATTATAAGGCTTTTTCCCTTATAGAAGGAGAGGGCTACGGGTATTGGCAAGTAAGACCTGGCCATGGAAGGTTGGGAAAAAACAATGCGTCACCCCCCTTTGAAAACAGGAATGCTCCGCCACGAGGCAACACTCATATTTCTGCTGGGCGTTTTATTACTTTTGCCCCGTATCTGGTGTGAGACAAGCATTACGGGCCAGGATGAATACTGGCTATCTCTTCGGACCCCCATGGAGACCCTTGAGCGGGGGGAGTGGTTTACTCCGTGGGTGAATGGCGAACCCCGTCTAAAGAAACCGCCTCTGCTTTACTGGGCCATCCTCCTGACCTACAAGATCTTTGGGATCAATCTGTTCGCGGCGCGAATCTGGGGAGTGCTGGCCGGGGCTGGGCTTGCCATGTCTTCTTGTCTTTTGTACAGGAGCCTATTCAAAAAGAGTGGTATACTTGCCGGATTAATCACCCTGGCCTCTATTTCAGTGGCCATCGAGGGGCGACGGGCCATGTTAGATCTTCCCCTCGCCTTTTTTACATCCATGGGCGTATATTACGTCATCAGGTGGGGAACATCGGGCCGGCAGGGCTGGGTGTTGCTGTCAGCTATTTTTCTTGGGCTTTCCTTTATGGTAAAGGGACCCGTAGGGATTATTCTCTTTGCGGTGGGCGCCTTTGCTGCGGTTCTTGTACTGGAAAAGTGGTCATTTGTTCTTTCTCACTGGTCTCAGGTTGTCTTGGCCATGGTCCTGTTGCTGGCTGTCTGCCTCCCATGGCCATTGATAATGGCCTATGTTTGGCCCAATTTTCTTGAAATTGTAGATAAAGAAATTGCCGCCAGACGTCTTGGAACCGTTCATTTGCGATCGCATTTTTCCATCCTGGGCGGAGCCCTGGGGCTCATTTTTCCGTGGTCGCTGATAATGATTGCAGCCCTTGTGCACGCCTTGCGCCATGCAAAGGAGCGGGCAACCCGCAAAGAACTGTGGCTTTCGGTGTGGTTTCTGGGTTGTGTTGTCCCTTTCTTTTTTATGGAGGCATTTGCACGGTATATGACGCCGGTTGTCCCGATGGCGTGCGTATTATGTGCCAGCTGGTTGGAACGAAATAACAGCAAATGGAAAAGGGCGATCATGGGGATATCCGTTTCTTTGATGGCCCTGATCTCAATCGCTTTTTGTCTTTTTCTTATTTGGTTTGGCCGGGGGGTGTTTATTGGAGTGGTAGGCCTTCTTTTTGTCGGGCTGATGCTCTGGGTCACCTTTGCCGGTAGTAACGTGCGGTGGGTTGCCCTCTCCGTGGCGGTGTTGCTTGCGTTAATGATGGGCGGCTTATACCCATCCCTTGGAATAAATGCCATGCCGGCAGACCTGGATGAGATCGTTGGGTCTTCAGAGATTGCTTCCTACAATGGTTCTCAACCGTCAATGCTCTCGGTCCGGCTAAAGCGGAGCGCCATCCGGACGCGTTCCTTTCACAAGGACGACAGACGCAGGTTAAGGGATTTTGAGGGCCTTGTGTTTATGGGGGAACGTGAAGCAAAAAGTTTTGAGGCCCTCGGAAAAAAATTGGGAATTCATTTTCAAAAGGCGGGTCAATTCAAAAGCTTTTATTCACGAGAGGCCTGGATACGGTTTGTCCGTGAAGATGCCACGCCCGATGACTGGCAACGGGCCATAAAGACCCACTCTTTGGAAGGTCTCAAACCGACGATTTATTACTACCGGGTAACCCCAAAAAGAAACCGGATCACAGCCGAATAAATTGCGGCCATTTACAGTAAGGTTCCAGAGAAAAATGAGTAAACGGCTTATCCTAATACTATCGCTTGTCACAGTTATGATTTACGCCTGGTCCGCGGGGCAAGGGCTGAAGACCGATGGTTACACAGATCCCAAGTTTGACATAATGCCGCCATCCCCGGGGACGAACACCTCCCCGCCCTATATGGCCGAGGAATACATCAGCCCGGATTTGGGAAAAGAGATGGTACATGCGGCCTCAATCTGCCAACTGAGTGATGGCAGCCTTGCCTCTGTCTGGTACGGCGGAAGCAGGGAGGGGGCAAGTGACACAGTCATCTACCTTTCGGTGCGGAATCCTGACGTACCTCTATCGTGGAGTACCCCCAGGGTTGTCGTAAACCGGGAGACCGCCTCAAAAGAACTTCAGCGGTTTGTAAAAAAGGTGGGAAACGCCATCATCTTTACCGATCGTGAAGACCGTCTGTGGTTGATTTACGTCACAATCACCGTGGGCGGATGGTCCGGCAGCTCTCTTAATGTAAAGATCTCAACCGATAGGGGTGCGAGTTGGACATCGAGCCAAAGGCTCACACTCAGCCCATTTCTCAATATCAGCGAACTGGTCAGAAACAACCCTGTGCGTCTGGGGGAAGGCGGGGAGGATGGCGGTTTTGTCATACCTATATATCATGAGTTTCTCGGGAAGTTTCCGGAACTGCTATGGATCTCTGCGGGAGCGAACAATCAAAAAGTTATTTTTAGAAAATCCAGAATGGGCGGGGGACGTACGTTTATTCAGCCCAGTGTGGTGGCGTATGGCCCTGGTGCCGCCACGGCCTTTTACAGGAATTGCTCCAATGAAAGAACCGTGGGGACGGCGGTGACAGAGGACGGAGGGGCAACATGGTCAAGGCCCCGGGAGGTGGATCTGCCAAACCCCGACTCCGCCCTGAACGCACTCCGTCTTTCAGATGGCAACATTCTATTGGTCTTTAATGACAGCAAACATTACCGTGAAAACCTCCGGTTTGCCATTTCAAAAGACAATGGAATCGCTTGGACACGGGTTGCAACGCTCGAGGATGTGAAAGGTGAGGAGGTTTCATACCCCTATATGATACGGGGTCAAAACGGACGGATTCACCTTGTCTATACATGGCTCAGAAAACGGATCAAACATGTGGAATTCAATGAGGTCTGGGTCAGGGAACAAATAAAAAAGGTATCACAATGACACCATACGTTTTCTCCTTTGTTGTCCCCTTTCTTCTTGCCGTGGTCCTGATTCAATGGCTTGCGCGGGTTTTCTGGAAGAGACCTGAGGGGTGGAAATCTACGCTTGTCCTCGCAATGATTTCTGCGCTGATAGTGATCATCCCGATAAAAGGCCTCCCTTTAGGCCGGTGGCTGATCAGCATAAACGCGAATTTTAGCATCCCGCTCATAGCCATATTGTTGCACACGTTCTTAAAAACCGGATTTAGGGTGCAGCTGCTGGACAGAAAAGCCCTTTTTGGTGTCTGGGTATTTGCTGCGGTGGCCGGTATAGGGCTCTACCCAATGGCATTGGGGCTGGGCGCTTTTGACCCGTATGCGTTTGGTTGGGGTTTTTCCTGGCTTTTTGTGGTCCTTTTGGTAATAACGCTGGGTCTGCTGTTATTTAGAAATCGGTTTGGCATAATATTGATGGGCTGCCTTTTGTGCTATAATCTGCGTCTGCTGGAATCTCAGAACCTATGGGATTATCTGGTTGATCCGTTTCTTGTTCTTATCTCTGGGGGTGTGCTGGTTCGTGAGGTCACACAAAAGCTCTTTGGACATAGGAGAGGACATGTCGCCGGGGAAGTGGCTGGTAAAATGAAGCGTAAATCCACTTTGACAGAACGAACCCAAGAAACAGCCGAACCCCACTTCCAAAACCCCCATGTGGTCTCCTGAGCTTATTGAAAAGTTGCGGTTTTGTGAAGTTTGTAGTTGATATTACAGGT
>JAUVRS010000292.1 GCA_030597505.1 Desulfobacteraceae bacterium | reverse complement strand
GATAGATCCTCGATCACCTCCCCCGGCCCCCGCGTGCCAAAACCCCCCGGGATTCCCTCATAGACCGAATACCTGGTGCCGATGATGAAAGACTTATCCCTTACTGCCTCCTGTATCTTTTGCGTGGCTTCCCTACAAAATCTTGTCCGGTTATCGCAGCTATTCCCATAGCGATCAGGCCTTGTGTTTGCGGGCCGTATCATTTCACTACAGAGGTATCCGTGACAATGCTTGAAATCAATGCCATCCGCCCCCACCTCTCTCGCGATGATAGCGGCCTGCGCCATTTTGAAACCGATATGGTCAATCTCCTTCTCGGACAGGACATGGATGCCCTCACCTCCGGTTGGGCTCATGGAGACAGCTTTTGAGAATTCAGGATGGCTGAGGCTTCCTGAGTGGTCAAGCTGAAAGAAGATCAACGACTCCCCATTGATCTTCCGCATCTCCTTGAGCAGCCTCTCCAACCCGCCTGCCGTATCTTCAGAAATTCCTAATTGGTTTTTTCGGGCCCGGCTTTCATAAGAGATGGTCAGGGCTTCGAAAAAGATAATTCCCGCCTTCCCCTCTGCCAGGTTTCGGTATCGCCGAAAGGTAAGGTCCGTAGGACTTCCGGAGGCATCTCCGTCATTACATTCCATGGGCTGATTCACGATGCGATTCGGCGCCCGTTTTCTTCCGATCGGGATGGCAGACGATAACATTTCCATATTCTTGCTCATGATTTATCCTTTATTCTGTCCATTCTTGATGAAATTTCTCAAGTTTTTTCGTAACTTCCCAACAAGCCCGGGAGAACTAATAGGATTTTCGGAGTGGGGTTCGGGTGTTTCTCTCCGGCGCTATCTCAAATGGGATTTACCTCTCACTTTCCTTTATCAAGACAGTAAGGAGCGCCCCCAGAATCGGAACAAAGGTCAAAAACCACAAAGTCTGATAAAGACCTATCATGTCAGCGATATAGCCCGAGAGGGCTGTCCCGACCCCTCCAGTGCCAAAAGCAAGCCCCAAAACCAGCCCTGACGCCAATCCGAGGTGCCGGGGCAACAGTTCCTGGGCCAGAACAACGGTCACAGAAAAGGAGGCCAACAATGCCGCACCTGATGCCGCTGCTAACAACCATAGCCAAACTCCGTTGCTCAATAACATAAACGTCATAAAAAGAGGGAAAAGAAACAAACTTGCGGCGATGACGCCCCGTCGACCTATTCGGTCTGAAAGATACCCCCCGTAAAGTCCGCTGGCAGCTCCTCCCATCAGAAAAATCGCAAGGATCATACTCCCCATTTTCGGATCAATCCCCTGGCTCTGGAAAAACATGGGGAGATAGGTCAGGAAGGTCATAAACACCCAGGCACGGAGCGTAACTATGAGACACACGCATATCAGGGAAAGCCATGGGATTGGGTGGTCCCCCTGATTCAGAGCGCCGTGGGACTCGATGCGATCGAAACCCTCCTGTTTCAAAAAATCCCCTGGATAAATCAAAATGATCAGAACCAACAGCATTGCTGGTGGAAGCAACCCCAAAGTTGCGTGGAGTCCCAGTCCAAGCACCAGGAGGCCGCCCACCATCGGACCAATAGCAAACCCCAGATTGCCCCCCGTGGAAAAAACAGCCGCACCAAATCCCCGCCTCGATCCACTAAGCAGAAAAACCGCCATCATGGCCCGCGGGTGAAACGCAGCCGTTCCCAAGCCCGCAAACCCCAGAAGTATGAGGCAGAGCTGGTAGGAAGGCGCCCAACCCAGCAGGCCCATGCTGAGAGCCGTCCAAAGGATCCCCGCAGGAATGAACCATCCGGTACGAAAGCGGTCTGAAATATATCCGAATAAGGGTTGAATGACGGATGAGGTGATATTGAGAACCATCATGGCCAGGCCGGCCTGGAAATAGGTCAATGAAAAAAGCTCTTTCAACTCGACAAGGACGACGGGAAGAATGCCCTGAGAGGCGTCCACCCAGATGTGCGCGAGAAAAATAAGCAGGATAGCAATTATTTTCATCTCAAAGACAAACGAAATATTTGCGGAAAAGTATTTTGGGGTTAATTTTTTGGTTCCCGAAAAGACTTAAGATGCGGTGTGCTACTGAAACTTGGAACTCGAAACCTACAGTTTAGGCACACCTTCCCGTGTTATCCGGTTTCTCACGGAAACGCAGGTGAAAACTCGTTAACTTTTTATTGCCTGATTACCCCAAAACCACTTTTTTGAACACGATAAAGCCATCACGGATCAAGCGTGGTCATGCTTTAGTTTTTCAGCAATGGGCTCAAAGTCGTAAGAGGGGTAAACTTCATAACGGAAGGCTCCCCAGGCCTTCTGTTCCATAAAACGGTTCAGGTTTCGCAACCCATCAGGCGCCACGCTTAGATGAATGATAAAACCATAGGACATGGCCACCACCCAGGATACAAGCTCACTCCCCTCGGGCGGGAAATCGCGATAAAACCCAGTCTCTTTGGCATGGGCCATGATTTCACCCAATGTTTTCGATTGGTCGTGACGCAAAATGACCGTCACCTGGATTCTCTTATCTTCTGCCATAAATATCTCCTTTCACTCAAAAATTGAACCCCTGGCGTGCCCAATAAAAACGGGCATCCCAGATTTCCAAGGCCGCCCAAAAAGCGTTGTGTATGCTTTCCAAGGCGTTCCCCACTTCCTTGCAATCCCCACGTGGTGATACTGAATCCCTTTGCGGTCCAAGACATCCTTCAAACCGCTGTTGGGTTTGTAGCTACTCTTCCAGATCCGCTCTTACCTCCACCCCGGCCAGATTTTCCAATGTCTTGACGACCACCGGATAATATCGATCCCCATAACCCGCTGCCACTGCCGTCTCGTATGCCTGCAGGGCCAGTGCGCCAAAATATTGGGGCACCCGGACACTTTCGGCAGTTTTCATTGCCAGGTTTATGTCCTTCATAATATACTCCACCGGAAAGACATCTTTTTCAAACTTCCCTTTGTACACAAACTTCTTAAAATGATTTTGCAGCGCAAAGCTGTCCGCTGAACCCTGGCTTAGTGCCTTGAACAAAACATCCGGTTTAACGCCAGCCTTAATTCCTAACACCAGACCCTCGGATAAGGCACAGACGTTGATGGACAAAATTAGATTATTGATGAGCTTGACTACCTCACCAGCCCCGATTTCACCCACATAATCCAGATCCTTACCCATGGTTGAAAGGATCGGTTTGCATTTCTCAAAAGTGTCTTTATCTCCGCCTACAAAAATGGCAAGGGTCCCCGCCACCGCAGCAGCAACCCCCCTCGCCACCGGAGCATCAATCATTTTTACTTTTATGTTGGACAATTTTTTTTCGATTTCCCGCGTGGTAACCGGATCAATAGTGCTCATGTCTATAAGAATGGACTTTTCCCGAACGCCTTCAATAACGCCCCCTTTCCCCTCAACAGCTTCTCTTACGTGGGGAGACGAGGGAAGCATCGTGACAATCACATCTGCATTCTTAGCCGCCTCTTTACACGAAGACGCACCAACGGCGCCCGCTTCAAGCAGCGGCTGCATTCTGCTGTCAACGATATCGTAAACTGTCAGGGGGTACCCATTTTTTAACAGGTTCTTTGCCATTGGGCCTCCCATGGCCCCAAGTCCAATAAATCCTATTTTTTCCTTCATTACCAATTACCTCCAGCAATGTTATAGTTTTTCACTCAGGCTTGTTC
>JAUVRS010000053.1 GCA_030597505.1 Desulfobacteraceae bacterium | reverse complement strand
CAATATCCAAGACGTCCAGATCCATTTCTGCGATGGTATCAAGATCTTCAAGTCGTATATTACCCGCAAAGGCTATCTGTACCCGGGAACGTTGTCCGCTATTGGTTAGCGCTTTTATAACACGAGAAAGGTGCGCGACCTGCCCGGTATCCACCATGACCACCCCTGCGCCTTCCCGTGCCGCCAAAACCGCTTCCCGGTC
The DNA here is from genome assembly GCA_030597505.1 of Desulfobacteraceae bacterium. GTDB lineage: Bacteria > Desulfobacterota > DSM-4660 > Desulfatiglandales > Desulfatiglandaceae > JABMQV01. Next base: position 11,700 of record JAUVRS010000053.1, on the reverse strand, counting down.
CACCGGCGCTGTCTCACCGCGAACCTGCACCACAATCTCCCGACCCAGCGAAACGACATTTTTCACCGCCTGGGACACGCCGCCCAGGATGCGGACATAGTTTTTGTCAAGATACACAAATGGACCTTCCGCGATACGCTGGTTGATTCCACCGTGGTATACTGCTTCGCGAATCAATTCCTTTATCTCCAGAGGCATTTTCTTCCACCCCCCGGAAACAACACGACAACGGGAATTGACGCGTCTTTTGGCCTGGCGCGCGGCCGTGGCAACCCCTGAAGCTTTGGAAAGGGCCCCTATAATCTGCTCCTCTGCCATGGCGATTTGAACGGGTCTCCCCATGACTTGGACTATCTCTTCTTCTGTATGGATTTCGTCTCCATCAGAAAAAATGGTGGAGAAGGCCAGCCCCAGCGATTCCATAAAATTACGCGCACGAGAGATACCGCTCAGCACGCCTGTGGCTTCAGCCAACACAACCGCTGTGACTAAACGATCCAAATGGTTTGCGAATATGTTTTCCCGAATATCCGGCAAGGGATTCAACAGCATCTTTCAGGGAATTGCTCTCATTAAACTGATATCCATATTCCTCTGATCCAGCCATCTGGGTATAAGCGTATTCTCGACGTGGTCACAAACCGAAGGTGCGACTTTCAGCAGATGTTCAGCCAGGGAAGCACTCACATTTAACCCTCCCGTGGCCCCGTCAAATATAATGACCTTGTCAGTGCCGGCAGTCTCATAGGCAAATGCCATGGCGGTATCGAGATTTCGGGCAAGAAGGGCATGTTTCATGTAATTCAGGTTCATGGGATCGCGATCAAAGTGTTTGGCCTGTTCCTCACCCACCACGATAGTGGGGGTTTTCTCGGCAAAGAAGACCGCTGGATAACCGGTCCATGCGTAATTGTGTACCACCATCTTGATGGCAGGATTTACGGGCGGAATCTCGGGTATCAAGGGCTGGCCGTGGTCATCATAAAAGGTTTCAGTATACCAGGTATAGGGGGGCAGAGGATTGTCAAGATCAAAGAGATCGATGTTTGCGTTTATCATATTGGCGTAAATAACCCCTGCAGAGAACACATACGGAACAGGGCAAGGGAAATCCAGGATCGCTATACATTCATCGATCTCACCAAAAAGGCTGATAATTTTCCCATAATATTTCATACCACCAACGGTGGTTCGATCGTTCAGGGCATAAAGATCGTTATCTGCGTCGACATTCACCACACCCTGGGGAGACATAATCATAAAAATAGAAAATCCGTACTTATCCTGGACAAAGTCGGACTCAAAGATGGCCCGCGCCACAAAGTTGGCACCCCTCGGACCCATATTCATATGATAGGTGGAACGGGTTTCACACCTTGCATAGCTCATTCCAAACGGTTTTATGGCGCGATCAACCTGGCGATGGAAATGGACCTCCCGGACATCACTGTTGTGGGCATGGATGATGACGTCCGCATCATACGCCTTTCGAAGTCCATAAAGGGTCCCCAGTTTGGTTTCAATGGGGATCCCGGCATCAATGGGGGCAATTCCCAGGGCCTTGCCTTCAAAGTATTCGTCCAGACCGTGGGCCTTTATATATTCTTCGGTTTCTCTAAATCGCATACCCAAACCTGCCCGCAGCCGGACTTCCTTGGCTTCGGTTTCGGTTATTACCACATCTCTTATGGTTCGAAGCATCTCGGCATAGGGTTCACCCCCGAGAAAAGTAAACCCGTGATGGGAAGCCAGAATATTTACCTTGTGCCCCGGTCTGATCTTTGAGAAATCCACAGAGGCCAAGGCCCGTTCTGTTTCCTCTTTTATCACCGAAACCCCCCGGCCATTGGGATAAATGACCGAGGGCATATCCGGAATAAGTTCCTTCAATGATACGCTCGTCATTCCGTCAAGATCTGCCCCCCTCTTGACAACATACTTGGGGTCTACGCCATACTGGGAATCGCGGAGCGCGGCCGGATTTATAGGTGCTCCATTCATTGGTTTTACCTCCTTGCCCGTTTCTTATAAATGTTCATGGCTCAACCGGGGCATTGATGATGCGGTCAAAGAGTTCCTGGTCTTCCCCAAATCGAAAGACAGGAAATTCTTCTCTGAGACTGGAAGGGACTTCCCAAACGGTGATGGTCCTCCCGTACCACTGAAAGCTTTGCTTCTTCCGTTCAAAACTCAGACCCGCAGATTCAAGAAAACGCAGGATAGGCTGATTACATTCGATCCCGCACCCAGCCCCCACACCGGTGGCCAGCACCAATGCATCGGGTGTCCTGGCACCTGACAAAATGGCCGCAGCCAATTCCTCGGCCCTGGTTCCGGTACAGTAACAGACCAGTTGTTTTGGATGAAAGCGGGTTTTTCTGCACAAGGCCTCAATCTCTTTGTAGTCAAATTGAGTAACATCGGTAGACAGGACATATGGTTCGCAGGGCTTCATTTCAATGGCATGTTCCGGGCAACGTTGTTCACAGTTCCAACACCCCACACACCTTTTGGGGTCTATGTCCACATCAAACTCCTTTTCCTGTTTACTTACCCGGATGGCATAAACAGGACACACCATCTCACAGGTTTTACACCCCTTGCAAAGCTCCTCGTTTACACTGGCATGAACGTTGACCATCTTCATATCTGACTCCTTTCAGAGACCTCTATAAAGCACAATACTTCGGTAAAATAAAGAACCGTGGTCCAGCCTCTCTCCGAGACATGGGCTCGCCTTTACGAGTCGGAGGCCGACCAAAGGGCCTCTGCACTCTCCGCCAGCCGCATCCCGATCCCAAAGGCCTTCTCGTTTATTTCCAGAAAGTCGGAACTTATCTTGGATTTCACCATTTTCACCACAGAGCCGGGTCTGACCAGCTTGGTCAATCCGATCAGCGCCCCAAGCATACAAATGTTAAGGACGATCGAGTTTCCGATTTCCGCCATAACCGCACGATGCATCTCCAATTCCACCTGACGCGCATCCACCTTTCGTTCCACTTTGACAAATCTGGGGTCGGTCAACAAAAGTCCTCCCGGTCGGATAATACTCGAGAACTTGCCATAGGCCTCCTGAGTCAGACAAACCAGAACATGGGGGTTAAGTACTTTTGGGTAGTGAATCGGTTCTCCCGAGATAATAACATCCGCCCGCGTAGCGCCGCCCCGGGCCTCCGGGCCATATGATTGCGTCTGAACCGCATTTAAACCGTCACAGATTACCGCTGCCTCCGCAAGAATGACAGAGGCTGTAATGACACCCTGCCCTCCTGAACCACTGAAGACAATACGTTTAACCATCTTCGACACCTCGAAGTCCTTCTTTATGCAGAGTTATCCCTTTGGTTTTGGTATTCTTCTATCAAATCCATGTAACTCGACACATATTCCGGCCGGGCCTCATTGACAAGAATTCCCCGCTCAATAAATCCGGGTTGTTCTTCCAGTTTTTTTGATCCCTTTGGGGCTGTTCCTTCCTTAAACTCTTTCATCATGTCAACGGCCGTCCCTCCCCGGTTTTTCCTCCCATAGTAGGTCGGGCATTGAGACATCACTTCCACCAGGGAAAACCCCTTGTGGGCAATAGCATCACGAATCATTTTGATCATTTCTTTTACATGATACGTCGTCGTCCTGGCCACGAATGTGGCACCTGCCCCTTTTGCCAGCTCAGCGATGTCAAAGCACTGTTCTATGACGCCCAAAACGGCCGTGGAACCCTTTTTGCCAAAGGGTGTCAAGGGAGATGTTTGACCACCGGTCATGCCATAAATGTTGTTGTTCATGATGATGGCTGTGATATCTATGTTTCGGCGTGCGGCATGAATCAAGTGATTTCCCCCGATGGCCAGGGCGTCACCATCGCCCATGGGTGAGATGACCTTTAGGTGGGGCATTCCCAATTTGACTCCTGTTGCAAATGCTAAAGCTCGTCCATGAAGTGTATGCATGGTGTGAAAGTCCAGGTACCCGGATACCCGGGAGGAACACCCAATCCCGGAAACCAGCACCACTTCATTTTTCTCTAATCCCAGTTGCTCAATGGCACGGACCATCCCTCCCATCACAATACCGTGCCCGCACCCGGCACACCAGATCTGAGGGAAAAACCGCTGCCGAATATAATCCTTCACCGCCACTTTATACCCCCTTCCCCTGGATCATGTTCAAGGCTCTCAGGATATCAACCGGCGAGATAAAATTTCCGTCAATACGGTTGGCGAGAAAGACCCTGTCGGGTTCAGAGACAGCTTTTTTTACTTCCTGACATATCTGGCCCATGTCCATTTCCACCACCAGAATGTGACTCCTTCCCTCACACTCCCTTCGAACCGTCTGTCTGGGAAAGGGCCAGAGAGTCTGGAGTTCAAGCAGTCCGATCTTTAGCCCTCGCTTCCTCCGCGCCTCTATCCTGTGGAGTGCACTTCGGGTGGAACTCCCATAAGATATCAGCAGTATCTCGGCGTCTTTTGTGTAGTACGTCTTATAACGTGCAAGGAGTTCCGCCTGGTTCTCCAATTTGTCCACCAGGTGATGAAGAAGATCATAGGCAACTTTTGGGTCAGTGGAGGGAAATCCCCACATATCATGAACCAGACCTGTGACATTATATCGATGAATCCCCCCGAAATCGCTCATGGGGAGTCTGCCGTCCTCTCGGGTCAGATAGGGGTGATAATTGGTCCCCTTGGGAACTGAGGTTCGCAACCGTTTTACCACCTCAATTTCTCCTGACGCCGGGATGACCACTTTTTCACGCATATGCGCCAGGACCTCGTCAAACAGGAGAATAACCGGGGTTCGAAACGTTTCCGCAAGATTAAAGGCCTCCACGGTCATGCGGAAAGCCTGTCCCAGATTTGAAGCTGTAAGGGTAATGATTGAATGATCACCATGGGTTCCCCAACGGGCCTGCATGACATCTCCCTGGGCCACACTGGTGGGCATGCCGGTGCTGGGGCCTCCCCTTTGCACATTGACCACCACCAGGGGGACCTCCGTCATCACTGCATAGCCAATGGCTTCCTGCATCAGCGAAAACCCCGGACCACTGGTTGCTGTCATTGCCTTTAAACCTGTAAGTGAGGCGCCAATAATGGCACAGATGGATGAAATTTCATCCTCCATCTGAATAAACTTATCTCCTCTTTTTGGAAGCTCCTCGGACAGGATCTCCGCAATTTCAGTGGAGGGCGTGATGGGATATCCCGCAAAAAACTGGACACCCGCGTACAATGCCGCTTCTGCAAAGATCTCGTTTCCCTGGATAAACTTTATGTTTGTGCCCATGGTTCCCAACCCTACTCCAACTCGATGGCCATGTCCGGGCATCGCAGTTCACAAAGCCCGCAGTTGATGCATTCTTCGGGGTTAACCCAGCAAGCCTTTTGCTCGTCGTCCAAATCCAAAACTTTTTTTGGGCAAAACGCTACGCAAATGCCACAGCCTTTGCACCATTCTCTATTGATTTTTACCTTTTTTTTTGCTTCCACGTCAACAGCCTCAGTCACGTCTGCCCATTTTGCGAGTACGCAACGATCTTGCTTGGGTCACCCTGCTGATTAATTAAATATGCAAACTTGGTCCTCTCCCAGCCTATGGCTCAGAAAGAGGCTGGGCCAGGATTCTTTACTATTTTTCCGATAGCAAGAATTGCAATTTTTATTGTGGTGTGGAGGATACAGGTGACAGCTCAGATGATCGGGATTCCAAGAACTTGATACAGCAACCATTCAAACTGTATGTGTGGGGGAGACCCAACCCGGTGAAGTCTTTCAACCCTACCAAGGCTGACCCTCCCGGCCACACCAAAAAAAGATTGACTAAGCGCCGCCTTTCTCGTCCAAGGCCCTGAGCACACGCTCCGGAGTGGCTGGGAGCGTCATGATCCACACGCCGACAGCGTCGTGGATGGCGTTTATGATGGCCGGCGCCGGCGTGTTAGCCGTCATTTCGCCAATGCCTTTGGCTCCAAAGGGTCCGTTTGTAGACGGACACTCATGGATGACCGCCTCTATATCCGGTATATCCATAGTGGTAGGAATGGCATAGTCGCCAAGGTTTGTGGGTGCCTGTTCCAGGCTTGGATAATTTGGATACAATTCCTCGCTTAAGGCAGCGCCAATGCTCATGGCACCTCCCCCTTCGATCTGTCCCTCGGTCAACAGGGGATTGATGGCTGTTCCCACATCATAGGAGCAGACCAACCTGAGCAGGTCCACTTCCCCGGTCTCTGTATCCACCTCCACCTCTGCCAAAACCGCTGCCCAGGCCAGGGTACAAAAAGGATCAATCTCCCCCGTCTCCGGATCTGGTGCTGATGGTTCACGCATATAGTGCCCCAAACCAACCACAAGTTTACGCATCCCAAAGGTGGCGGCACCAGCCACTTCACCAATGGGCAGCGAACGATCGGGGGATCCCTTGACGGAGATTTTCCCATCAACGGCTTCCATGTCTCCCGGGTTTGCTTCCAACATCTGGCCAGCCACTTCAAACAGGATATCCCTCGCCTTTTCGGCGGCATCCACCGTCGCTTTGCCGTCAACATAGGTAACCCGGCTTGCAAAGGTGCCAAAACTCAAGGGGCAGTTATCCGTGTTGTCATTTATCACCTTTACTTGTTCATAGTTAATTCCCAGCACCTCGGCAGCCATCTGGGCCAGCACGGTTTTACAACCCTCACCAATATCACAAGCCCCGGTGGTTAACACAACCGTACCATCAGGCTGGACCTTGACCTGCGCTTGGCTTGAATCGCCTCCCCCACTCATCCCCGTGGGATAAAGGCTCGCCCCGATACCGATACCTCTTTTCTTCATCAGGTCCACCCCCTTTCTTTTGAATTCATGTTCTTTAGTTTGTCCGGGAGATCGACCCCCGCCTTTTCAGCCAGTTTTTGCATAACCTCAACAAGGGCAACGCTGTTTAACACCCGTCGTGTCGGCGTCTGGTCTCCCGTGCGATAGGCATTAATAAACCGGACTTCCCATGGGTCCATGCCAAGTTCTTGAGCGATCTTGTCCATCTGCAGTTCCGTGGCGAATACGCTTGGAGTCACGCCAAACCCTCTCATGGAACTGGCCGGTGGTTTGTTGGTGTACACACAGTATCCATGAATTTGGACGTTTGGAACAAAGTAAGGCCCAGTGGCCACAAAGGAGTGTTTGTCCACCACATACGGGTTAAGGGAGCTATATCCACCGGCATCCCGAATGGACTTCATCTGACGGGCCACAATCCTTCCGTCCTTTTTCACTCCATCCTTTATAGTAATGAACCATGCTCCCCGAAAAGTGGAGTAGAGGAGATCTTCTTCCCGGGTCCATCGCCACTTGCAGGGCTGACCCGTTTTCAAGGCCAATAGAGCCGTAACATGGTCCGCGTGGATGTCGTTTTTTGACCCGAAACCACCACCAACGGTTCCGCCAATGTAATTCACATCACTAAAGCCTGCATTGTGCCGCCAGCTGCTCCCGGTTTTGGGCGCCCAGGACTTACATTGAATCTGATCCGGCTCCATCTGGAGTATCCCACAGAGCTGTCCCAGATGAAAATAAAGGGCCTGGCTCACCGTGTATATCGTGAGTTTGCCGCTGGCAGCAGGTACTGCCAGAGATGTCTGAAGTTCCAGCTGGGCGTGTTCGAGCGACGGGTGAACGTATTCGTTTTCCACCACCACGTCGGCATCTTTGAACCCGGCCTCGATGTCTCCAAGGATGATTTGGCGAAATGGGCGTTCATCATACATAAATACGTTTCCCTCGGGTCGTACCTTTGGCGCATCAGGCTTCATGGCCTCGAGGGGATCGAGAACGCATTCTTCTTCTTCAATTTCCAGATTAATTTTTTCCAAGGCCTCCAGGGCCGTGTCCTCGTCAACGGCTGCAACGGCTGCAACGACCTCTCCTTTGAAACGGACGGTCTCATCCGCGATGACCGGTTGGTCCGGGACCAGGCCATAGGCGTTGCATGGCACGTCTTCTGCGGTTATTACCCCTGCCACACCGGGCATGGCTTCGGCAGAACTCGTGTCCATAGTCTTGATAGTCCCTTTGGACACCGGACTCCGGAGGGCCTTCACCGTAAGCGTTCCGGGTACGATAACATCGTCGACGAAACGCGTTTCCCCCGTGACATGGGCCATTCCATCATAACGTTTGACTCTCTGTCCAACCACTTTCATTGTCATCAAATCACCTCCTTTCAATGGTCAGTTCTTGGCTTGGCCCATTTGTTCAGCTGCCGCCATGACCGAATCGACTATTTTTCCGTAGCCGGCACACCGGCAAAGATTGCCCGAAAGCGCCTCTCTGACATCTTTCCGGCTGGGCTTGGGATTTTCATCCAGCAGCGCCTTGGCCGCCAAAATCATCCCAGGGGTGCAAAAACCGCATTGGGCGCCGTATTTTTCATGAAAGGCCTCCTGCAACGGATGCAGATGACCCGGCTTAGACAGACCTTCAACAGTGGTAATTTCCTTTCCCTGTGTGGACAGGGCATTGGTGATACATGATCTGACCAGTTTGTCATCAATAAGAACCGAGCAGGTGCCGCAGTCTCCGCTGTTGCAACCCACCTTTGGGCTGGTGATAAACAGCTTGTCGCGCAGGACCTCCAACAGGGTGGTCTTGAGAGTTACGGTCGTCTGGTAAGAACGGCCGTTTACGGTAAGTTCAAGCGAGTGCATTCGTGTCACCTCCTTCTTACGCTGAAATTTGGGCGAGTAGCTGTTTTACAAGCGCCTCGGTTGCCCTTCGGCGATACCAGGCTGAGCCTCTGACATCATCTATAGGCCTGGTCGCCTCAGCAGCCGCCTTGGCCGCTTTATCTATGAGTTTTGCGTCCATGGCCTTTCCTTCCAGGATTCGGGCCGCCTCGGTTGCCAGAATGGGCGTCGGCGCAACCGCTCCCAGCGCTATCCGGACTCCCTGGCATTGGCCCCCTTCCAACGGACAAGAGATAGCCACAGAAACAATTGAGAGGGTTTGGGCCTTCCGTTTACCCAATTTTCTGTAGGCCCATTTGGCACCTCCGATCTGCCTGGGAATAATTATCTCCTGTACTAATTCGGCCGGTTCAAGCATTGTCTCACCAGGTCCGGTGAAAAACTCCTCCACCGCAACCTCTCGCTCTCCCGTTTTTGAACGCAATCTCAGGCTTGCCCCAAGGGCCAGAAGGGCGGTGGCAGAATCAGCAGCAGGAGAGCCATTTGCAAGATTACCGCCAATGGTACCGACATTTCGAATGGCCGGTGATGCAAGGTGAGAAATCACCTCCGCCAACAGGGGTGTCTCCTCTTGCACCCGATCTGATCTCATTATGTCGGTAAACGGTGTTGCAGCCCCTATCACAAGGTTGTCACCCTCCGCATTGATGTAATTGAGTCCGGAATCTCCCAGATAAACCAGAACTTCAGGAAATAACTTTCTCTGATTGACCGCAACCATTAGATCCGTGCCTCCTGCAAGGAGACGAGCTTTGCCGCCATATTGGGCCAGCAACTCACACGCCTCTTGAAGATCGGTTGCCTTTAAAAATTGTCCTTCAGCCATAACCTCCTACCTCCTTTCTTGACTGTAGTGCTTTTGATATCCTGACATCTCTATAACAGACACACATATGCCTTTTTTCTTGTTTTGCTACTTGAAGGGGTTAAAGCCACAGGGCACCGGACTCAGCACTACCGACCATCAGACGGTAGGCTGCCAGTAATCCCGGTGCCGGGTGGTTTGGTCGACTCGGGATCTTTTGCTTTCTCAGTTTAAACTCCTTTTCCGATATAAGCAATTGCAATCGATTTTCAGACAGGCTGATTTCGATCATATCACCATCCCGTACAAAGGCCAAGGGGCCGCCATCCCAGGCCTCGGGGCACACATGACCCACACACGGACCCCGGGTTGCACCGGAGAAACGCCCGTCCGTCACCATGGCCACTGATTTGTGTAGACCCATGCCCACCAACATAGCGGCCGGGATGGACAGTTCCCGCATACCCGGTCCGCCCTTTGGCCCCTCGTACCGGACAACGAGGACTGAGCCCGGCTGAACCTCTTTTTCCAGCAAGAACTTCCGCACTTCCTCTTCAGAGTCAAAAACCACAGCAGGGCCTTTGTGGACTTTCATGGACGAATCAACACCGGTCCGTTTGACCACGGCCCCCTTTGGGGCCAGATTCCCATAAAGAATCGCAAAACAACCATTCAGCGCCAAGGGGTCTTCCTTTTTTCTGATGATGTGTCCGTCCGGTTTCTCAGCGGTTGAGAATATTTCGCTCAGACGTTGACCTGTGGCAAAAGGAACATCCGCGTCAAGACTGTCCCGGATGGCCTTTAGGACAGTCGCCACGCCCCCGGCTTCGTGGTAGTCTTTCAAATTAAATGGCGACGACGGTTTAAATTTTGCCACCACCGGAACTGACCCCTGAATCTGGCCGAACCTCTCAAGATTCAGATCTGTTTTCATCAAAGAGGCAATGGCCGTGAGGTGAAGTATGGCGTTTGTAGATCCACCTGAAGCAGAGATGTATTTGATGCCGTTTTCAAGATTGGCTCGGGTCAAAAAGTGGCTCAAGGGTCTTTCTTCCCGAGTGAGTTGAACAATACGTTCACCCACGCTCCGTGCCTGGCGGATCTTGCCGGCATCAAAAGCGACCATTGTTGAAGAACCAAACGGTGCAAGGCCGACAGACTCAAGAAAACACCCCATGGTGTTGGCGGTGCCCATCATGGAGCAGGTGCCGGGGGAGGCGCAAAACTGCTCCTGCCACCGCAAAAAGGTCGCCTGATCGATCTCGTTGTTTCGCCGTTTTCCGATTGCCTCTTTGAGGTCCGAGGTTACGACCGTGCGATCTCCAAGGCGACAGGGGAGCATGGCCCCGGCTGAAAGAAAAAGAGTGGGGAGATCCAGTCTGACAGCGGCCATAATCATTCCAGGGATGATCTTGTCACAGGAAGCCAGCATGACAAGCCCCTGAAACCCATGCGCCTTTACCATGGCTTCAATGGATGCGGAAATTAGATCCCTCTGGGGAAGGATATAGTGCTGCCCCGGCCCCTGGGCCATTCCGTCACAGGGTGCCGGAACATTAAACTCGCCGGGGCACCCCCCTGCGGCCCATATCCCTTCTTTAACATAACCGCTCAAGTTTTGAAGGGGTTGGTGTCCGGGGTTCACATCGGTCCAGGAGTTGACCACTGCAATCTGCGGCTTGTCCAGATCCACGTTCCGATATCCCACCGCGTGCATCAGGCCGCGGTAATAGGCCTCGGTCATGTCTTCGGCCGCACCCCTCTGTACTGCCATCAGACCTCTTCTCCCTGTTTCCTGAACGCTACCCTCAAGATTCGCTCAAAGACCTTAATCATGGCCCCCTTATCTTGATCCCCTAGGCGCTCAGCAAGTGCCATTTGATAGGTGGTTGTGGCAGCCTGGACCATGGGCAAAGGAATCTTCTCCTGAACCGAAAGCTCTGCTGCACTGATCATGTCCTTATACGCGTGTTTGAGAGGGTAACCCTTGTCAAACACATTATCCAAAACCAAAGGCGCAAAAAACTCGGCCGCAAAACTGCGTCCGGTCCCTGAGGTAATAACCTCGGTTACCTTTTCGGGATCCAGCCCCAGTTTGGTTGACATGGGTAACAGTTCTGCAATGGCCGCACAACTGATATTAAATAGAAGTTGATTGATCAGT
>JAUVRS010000156.1 GCA_030597505.1 Desulfobacteraceae bacterium | reverse complement strand
GCTCAAACGCAACAAGGCAGCCATGTTGGGCGGCCTCCTGCTTATGCTATACATTGTCACAGCTCTGCTGGCGCCGGTCCTCTATCCGGGCAACCCATCGGCCCCAAACCTCATGAAGTCCCTGGAACCCCCCTCACTTAAAGAACCGCTCGGAACCGACGAACTGGGCCGCTCGATCCTGGGCCGGATCATCTACGGCTCCCGCGTCTCGCTCTTAATCGCCATCGGGGCCGTGTCGGTTGGACTCCTCCTGGGTGTGCCCTTAGGGCTCGTCTCCGGCTACTACGGCGGAAAGAGCGATTTTATCATCCAGCGGGCGACCGACACCATGCTCGCCTTTCCCGGGTTTTTGCTCGCCCTGGCCTTGGTAGCCGTATTGGGGGTGGGGCTCAAAAACGCCATGATTTCGGTGGGCATCGGCATGATACCCCTTTACATTCGACTTGTCAGGGGCTGTGTTCTGTCGGTCAGAGAGGAGGTCTATGTTGAGGCGGCCAAGGCAATCGGCACCCGGGACAGGGTAATCCTGTTCAGACACATCCTGCCCAACGTCATGGTTCCCATCACCGTCCAGACAAGTCTGATGATGGGAATGGCCATTCTCTTTGCGGCAGGCCTCGGTTTTCTTGGAATTGGCGTTCAACCGCCTACACCGGAGTGGGGGACCATGCTTGGTTCGGGCAGGGTCTATATTTTTAACGCACCCCATGTGGCCACTTTCCCCGGCATCGCCATCTTCTTGGCTGTTTTGAGTTTCAATCTTTTGGGCGACGGGTTACGCGACGCCCTTGACCCGAGGTTCAAGTTGTGAGCGAACAATCGGAACCTCTTCTTGCAATTCGCGGTCTTCGTACCCGGTTTCACACCTATGAAGGTGTTGTCAATGCAGTGGACGGTTTGGACATTGAGGTCTTTCGAGGCGAGACCCTTGGTTTGGTGGGAGAGAGCGGTTGCGGCAAGAGCGTTACCGCCCTCTCCATACTCCGGCTTTTGCGATGTCCGCCGGCCGAGATCCAGGGGCAAATCCTCTTTGATGGCACCAATCTTCTGGACCTGGATCAGGAGGGAATCAGGAACATCCGGGGGCGTGACATCTCCATGATCTTTCAGGAGCCCATGACCTCGTTGAATCCAGTCCTGACCATCGGAGAGCAGATTTCCGAGACCCTCAGACGTCACAAGGACATGACGCGCCGGGAAGCCTGGGGACGTTGTGTGGAGATGCTTCGATTGGTACAGATACCCGGACCAAAGTCCAGGTCAAAAGAGTACCCTCACAAGCTATCCGGCGGTATGAGACAACGGGCCATGATCGCTATGGCCCTCTCCTGCAACCCCAGGCTCCTCCTGGCAGATGAGCCCACCACCGCACTGGACGTGACCATCCAGGCCCAGATTATGACCCTCATGGTACGTCTCAAGGAAGAATTTGAGACCTCAATCGTTCTCATTACCCATGATCTGGGCATCATTGCCGAGATGGCAAGTCGGGTAGTCGTTATGTACGCGGGCAAGATGGTGGAAGAGGCGCCGGTAAAGGAGCTCTTTAAGGATCCGCGACACCCCTACACCCAGGGGCTCCTGGGATCGATCCCGGTTATCGGTCGCAAGTTCGACGGCGGCCAACGGTTGCAGGAAATCCCCGGCATGGTCCCCAACCCCCTTGAGATGCCCCTGGGCTGTCGCTTCAACCCCCGATGCCCCAGGACCATGTCCATTTGCCACCAACAGGAGCCTCCGGTCGTACGTTTGGCCGATCACAGGCGGGTCAGCTGCTGGTTGGAGGCAAATAAAAGAGATGACTGACATGGCGCTTTTGGAAGTCCGAAACCTGAAGAAGCACTTTCCCGTCAAAAAGGGGATCTTATCCCGTACTGTCGGCTATGTCCGTGCCGTAGACGGGGTCAGCTTTAGTCTCAGAAAGGGCGAAACCTTTGGGCTTGTGGGCGAGAGCGGCTGCGGCAAGACCACGGTGGGCCGATCTATCTTGCGTCTTATTGAGCCCACCGCCGGCCAGGTAGTTTTTAATGGCCAGGATTTACTTACTTTGGACGTGGAGGAACTCAGGCAGGTGAGAGGCTCACTCCAAATCATCTTCCAGGACCCTTTCTCCTCGCTCAATCCCCGCATGAACGTCGGCAAAATCATTGCAGAACCCATCAGAAATCATCTCAAGGACACCAAGGCCCAAACCAGAGACCGGGTGGCTCATTTAATGGAGAGTGTCGGGCTTCACCCGGACCAAATGAGCCGTTACCCCCATGAGTTCTCGGGTGGACAGAGACAGAGGATCGGCATTGCCCGGGCTCTTGCCTTGAACCCCATGGTCATTGTGTGTGATGAACCTGTCTCGGCCCTTGATGTTTCCATCCAGGCCCAGGTCATCAATCTCCTCGTCGAGCTACAGGAGAAGATGAACCTTTCCTACATCTTTATTGCGCATGATTTGAGTGTGGTGGAACATATCAGCGACCGAGTCGCAGTCATGTACCTGGGACGTATTGTGGAAATGGCCACAGACCGGGAACTTTATCAGAACCCCCAACATCCTTATACCCAGGCACTGCTTTCGGCCGTTCCCATTCCGGATCCGGAAGCAGGGCGGCAAAGGATTCTGCTGGAAGGAGACATCCCAGGGCCCTTGAATTTGCCTTCCGGATGTACCTTTCACACGCGGTGTCCAAAGCGTATGGAAGAATGTTCGCAAAAGGAACCGATCTTTAAAGACCAGGGCAATGATCATTGGGTCGCCTGTCACCTCATTTAAAGGCTTCCCGACTCATTGCCCCCACAATACCATATGGGGCGGGCCCCCGGTTTCGGAACAATAACCACGGTGCCCGAATCTATTGAGAACTTTCCGGTTATGGGGACGTCGAAAATGGGGAGAGACAGTTTTGGAAAAAAGTGAGTTACGGATACTGGAGGCGCTGGATATTTCAGTTCGGTTGGAATCGACTCGGATCCTTATAGATGAGAGGGCCGCCCGGGTCGAGCGCGCATTAAACCAGAACCCAGATGAAAATTTGGCCTGGGAGCCGATTCCACTTGAGTTCTATACTTCTCCTTTGCCGGAGGAAATTCGGTCAAGCTGGGTTTTCATACTGCGTGCCCATGCTACCACTGGTCCCGAAAGACACCCGAACAGCCACCAACGCATGATGTCCTATCGGGGATCCGGAGATTTCCAGACCCGAAATGACGGGATTTGGGAATCTCATTTCCTTAAGAGTGAGCAATCGGATTCCTTCAAGAAAGGGTGGATCTCAATCCCCCCAGGTATCTGGCATCAGGGGGTTGTGGGGACGGAAAATTGGGTTGTCGTGTCATTTCAAACCGTTTTGGAGAAAGAACTGATAGAGGAACGACCTGAATCGGGGGAACCCAATACGACCCGTCAAAGAAAATATATCAACGATTGATAAAATGGACGGATCGTGATGTCGGAAGGGTTTGGCTTTGCGGGAGAAGACTTGAGAAGCGTCACAGAAGGTCTGTCGGAGGCAGCCTTGGATGAGACTACAGGTGGCATCCAGATTACAGACGCAGTCACTTCTTGGCCTTTATGCCTCGACCAGGGTTTTCAATTTATTGATTAGCGTTACGGGTACCGGGCCGGATACGGCATAAAGCTTTAGAAGATCATGAGAGATTTTGGCCTCCTCCTCCACTTTTTCCCAGACTATTCCCTTGGCTTCGATTTTCCCCATAAGTTCTACGAGTTCTGTTGATTTCATAACCTTTCCTCTCTTTTGTAATTCCGTGGCTGTGATCATTTTTTCGAATTGACCAGTCTTCGAGTTGATCAGGTCGGGCAGTCGTCGGTGTTTGTAGATGGATAAGAGATTCCTTTCTTGCGTAAGGAGTATAAGAAAATTGGCCTTGTGTGTCAAACTAAATTCAACCTCATGATGTTGTGGAGGCAACCCGATGGCTGAATTATTTTTGGTCCCTCACAGCATTCAATGCAGACCCTGCTCGGAACCATCCTATCTGTTCTTTGGTAAGGGTGTGTCCCAAAATAATTTTAAAGGATGGACCTTCTTTGGTCTTGACGATCGCCGTAACACGACTTTCAGGGTGAAGTGTTTTTAGATCGACAAAACTCATCCGGTCATATTCCCCCACCCGATCATAGTCTGATGGATCAAAAAAGGTGAGTGGCAGTATACCCTGTTTTTTTAGGTTTGCTTCATGTATCCTTGCAAATGATCTTGCCACAACCACTTTTGTACCCAAAAACCGCGGACTCATGGCTGCATGTTCGCGGCTGGACCCTTCTCCATAGTTTTCGTCGCCCACAATGACAAACCCGCCGCATTTCTTTTTGTAGAACTCCGCGAGTTCGGAAAGCCTTTTCCCTTTGGCTCCGGTAAAGATATTTGTTCCATGTCCTGTTTCTCCGGTAAATGCGTTTGTGGCACCCGTCAGGAGGTTTTGGGAGATATTTGTCAGGTGCCCCCGGAACTTCAGCCAGGTCCCACCCGGAGAAATATGATCCGTTGTGGTCTTGCCGTGTGTCTTCACCAGGATCGGCAAATCGACAAAATCTTTCCCGTCCCACGGCTCAAAAGGCCTCAGAATTTCAAGCCGCTCTGAGTCAGGATCTATCTTTATCTCTACACTGTCTCCTTCTCGACCGGGAGGGGTATATGCCTCCTTTGAAATCACGAGACCGTCCTCGGGGAAAGCCGGGGGCTTTGGCGGTGTGAGCCGGAATTCACGGCCATCTGCCCCCAGCAGTGGGTCAGTTTCGGGGTTGAACCCGGCATCCCCTGAAAGGGCCAGGGCAGCGGCCATGGCTGGAGAGGTCAGAAAGGATCTGGTCTCTGGATTGGCATCGTTTCTACCCCGGAAATTTCTGTTAAAGGTGGTAAAAAGGGAGTTTGCCACCCCCATTTTCACGTCCTTTCTGTCCCATTGCCCGATACAGGGGCCACAGGACGCTGAGAGCACCATTGCGCCGGCGTCTACCAGTTTGCCGAGTATTCCATCCCTTTTTATGGTTTTATAGATCTGTTGAGAACCAGGGGATAGCATAAAGGGCACTTTGGCCACACACCCGTGTTTTGCCGCCTGTTCAACGATCTGGGCCGCGGCATAAAGATCCGAATAGGACGAATTTGTGCACGACCCAAGAAGAACGGCAGATACCTTCTCTGGTAGATCCCGGGTTTTAATAAGTCTTTTGAAATCCCGGACCTTTGTTATCCTGTCCGGGCTGAACGGACCGGCATGTGCAGGTTTAATTGTATCGAGATCCAACTCGACAAGCTGGTCATACACCCGTTCAGAATCCGTCATACAGATATCATCCTGCGAGAATATATCAGCAAAGGCCGCCACCCTCTCAGCATCTTCAACCCGGTCGGCATTTCTCAAATAGGCATCCATGGTTTCGTCATAGACAAAAACAGAGGCGGTTGCCCCGATCTCCGCCCCCATGTTGGTGATGGTGGCCTTCTGGGTCGCAGACAGGGTCCCGGCTCCTTCACCAAAATATTCAAATATCCTTCCGGTTCCCCCTTTGACACCAAATCTGTCAAGGATCTCAAAGGCGACATCCTTGGCTGAAGCCCATCCTGTCAGTCTTCCCTTAAGCCTCACGCCCACCAGAAGAGGGAGCGTGGTCTCCCACGGCAGACCCGCCATAACCTCGGCAACGTCGGCACCGCCCACGCCAATTGCGATCATTCCCAGCCCCCCTGCATTCGGGGTGTGTGAGTCGCTGCCGATCATTATATTGCCGGGCAATGCATAATTCTCAAAGATCACCTGATGAATAATACCGGAACCGGGTTTCCAGAAACCGATGCCGTACTTGGAGGCCGCAGAAGAGAGAAAATCATAGACCTCCCTATTGGTGGCGAGGGCGACTTTTAGATCATCTTCAGCCCCTTTACAGGCCTCGATAAGGTGGTCGCAGTGGATGGTGGCATCAACACAGGTCCTTTTTTGCCCTGTTTGCATAAATTGCAACATGGCCATCTGGGCTGTGGCATCCTGCATGGCAACCCGGTCTGGAAAAAGACGTATTTGATCACGGCCCCGGGTCAGAATCGACCCCCCTGTCCGTGACGTTTCATGTAAGAAGAGAATTTTTTCTGTATAGGCAAGACCTCTTCCAAGCAGTTTTCGTTTTTCAGACAGCGTTGCCTCAATCTTGTCCCTGTCAAAGATGTGATGCATTAATTCCCCCCTTTAATAGTGGTAGAAGATTCCCTCGTTTTGAAGACAGACCGAAAATTCAGCTTAGGGCTTACGCAAAAATAACCCTGCCGACAACCGTCTGTATTTTAACACAGCTCCCACTGACGGGCAAAGGCCAATTTATGCCTGGAACAAATCCGCGGGAGTTGATACCATGCAAGACTCAAAATGTTCGCAAGCCCGTTCTGTGGGATGACGTCACCTCAGACCCTTAGGGCTCGCGCAAAAATAACTTCACATTTTCGCATGCCATCTTCAGATCATCTTCGACCGCGCCTCAATCGTGAAATCCTCGGAAGAGTGTTGCTATTCCTGTGGTTTCGCTCAATCGGCGCAG
>JAUVRS010000232.1 GCA_030597505.1 Desulfobacteraceae bacterium | reverse complement strand
GCTTTGACGATGCCATCTATTCCGGGGGGCGACTTCTGGAGATACTTTCAAAGTCTGAAAAAAGTGTAAAAGATCTTCTTGCCGATATCCCGAAAATGGTCAACACCCCTGAGATCCGCATGGATTGTCCTGAGGAAATAAAGTTCGACATCGTGGCCCAGATGGTAGCGGAATTCAAAAAGGAGTACCAGGTGATAGACGTTGATGGGGCCAGGGTCCTTTTTGACGGCGGTTGGGGACTGGTAAGGGCATCAAACACCCAACCCGTTCTTGTGTTGCGGTTTGAGGCGGAAAATGAAAAGCGTCTTGAAGAGATCCGGAAGGTCTTTATGGATAAACTGAACAAAAAACTGTAGCCACATCCCGGTTTATCGGAATTTCATCCGGGTAAATATCATTGGGATTTCTTTTTATCCCCACCTCCTTTGTTTCGGTTTGATACATTGCTTCAAATGATTCCTTCCCCTCCGGCTACCCAGTCCCTATTTCAAGGCCAAAGGACTCCCGCCGTATCGGAGGTGACGCACACATAATAATTTTTTGTTGACACCGTAACGCCTTTTCCTTAATATGCGGCGCTTGTATCTGGCTCAACAGCTAATCAAGAGTTTGATATTACTTAAATGCGGGGGGCTTTGCCGGATCGTATAATCCATTGCCGGCCCATTCAAAGCCACAGCAAGTTCCCGTAATCAAAAAAATATTCAATCTCCCGGTTTCCCTGTCAGACAACCCGGGCAGGGTTTATCCGGGGCAAAATGAAGGAGAGGATCTTATGATCCATGTGGAAGGGCTGACCAAGTATTATGGGGATCTGTGCGCTGTGAATCAGATCGATTTGGACATCCCAAAAGGGGAGATCATGGGGCTTTTGGGCCCAAATGGTGCGGGAAAAACCACAACCCTGCGGATGCTGACCGGTTTTCTGAGACCCACCTCCGGCAGTATCCGTGTAAAGGAATTCACGGCTCAGGAGGAGCCCCTTGAGATAAAAAAACTTATTGGCTACCTCCCGGAATCAGCGCCCCTTTACCAGGACATGCTGGTGTATGACTATCTGAGCTATGTGGCAGACATCCGGCAATTAAAAAAGGACCGGAAACAATCCCGAATTGAGCAACTGGCAGACCTGTGCGGCATCAGAGAAGTGATGCACAGACCCATAGGCGAACTTTCAAAGGGATATAAACAAAGGGTAGGCCTGGCCCATTCCATGATGAGTGACCCGGAGATATTGATTGTGGACGAGGCTACTTCAGGCCTGGACCCGAACCAGATTGTTGAGATCCGAGATATTATCAGAAGGATCGGAAAAGAAAAGACCGTAATCCTCTCCACCCACATCCTCAGTGAAGCAGAGGCCACGTGCGACCGAATCGTCATAATCAACCGGGGAAAAATAGTCGCTGACGGGAGCACTGAGACCCTCATCCGATCTGCCAGCGGTGATTTTTTTATACACAGCTCTCTCCAAGGCGCCCAATTCGACTCGGTAAAATCGGAGCTGGGATCGATTGATGGTGTACTGGACATAGCCCCCCGCAAGAAAGATCGTGAGGAAGACGACGCTCTCGATATAAAGATTACCTGCAGGGCAGACGGGGATATAAGGGAAAAGATATATCGGAAGATCAAAGAAACCGACTGGGTCCTTCTGGAACTTCACCGGGAGACCAAAACGCTTGAAAACATATTCAGAGAACTGACCAGGGAGAACTGACATGCGGCAAGCAACCATTATTTGCAGGAAGGAATTCAAAAGCTATTTTGTATCTCCCATCGCCTATATTGTAATATCGATTTTTCTGCTCGTTACCGGGTGGTTCTTTTTCTCCGTCTTCTTTCTCTACGACCAGGCCAGCCTCAGAAATTTCTTTCAACTCCTCCCTTTAATCTTTTCCTTTGTGGTCCCGGCTATCACCATGAGGCTGTTTTCCGAGGAGTTGAATGTCGGTTCCTACGAGATACTTTTGACCCTGCCGGTAACCTTCTGGGACGTGGTGCTGGGGAAATTCCTCGCCGGTGTCGGATTCCTGGTGTGTATGTTGATCCCAACGATTTCATATCCGATTACCGTTTCATTTTTGGGTCAACTGGATTGGGGACCGGTCCTTGGCGGATACATGGGGGCTATTCTTCTGGGGGGAGCATTCACTGCCATCGGGCTTTTTGCCTCATCACTCACCCGAAACCAGATCACCTCCTTTATCATTGCTGTGGCCATCTGTTTTGCCCTGACAGTGATAGACAGGACGCTTTTTTTTCTTCCCCGCTCAGCGCTGGGATTCATAAGTTATCTTGGGACGGACTTCCATTTTCAAAACATCTCAAAGGGCATTGTTGACTCAAGGGACATCCTCTATTTTCTGAGTGTCAGTTTTGTGGCACTTTATGGGGCCCGATTGGTCATGCAGGAGAAAAGTTAAGGAGAAACAGGGATGGGTTCAAAAAATAGATCAGGGGGTTATGTAAAATTTTTTACCTACCTGATTATCATTGTCTTGATAAATGTGGCGGCAACCACCCTTTTTTTCAGGTGGGACCTGACAAAAAATAAGGTTTTCTCAATCTCCAAGGCAAGTCAAAAGGTAGTGTCGACACTTTCCGAGCCGTTGACCATAAATGTATTTTTCACCAGCAATGTCCCGGCGCCCTACAACAATGTGGAGCAATATCTCCGCGACCTCTTGAAAGAATATTCAATATATGCCAACCGATATTTTAATTACCGGTTTTATGATGTGAGCACCGAAGAAGGATCTGCTGATAAGGAAGCCAAAGAGAACCAGGAACTGGCCAACAGTTATGGCATCTACCCGGTGCAGATTCAGAGCGTTGAGAAGGACGAGATAAAATTCCAAAAGGTCTATATGGGCCTCGTAATGATTCACGGGGATATTCTGGAAAAACTTCCGACCATCACGTCCACAAACGGGCTGGAATACCAGCTCACAACGGGCATCCGAAAGCTCAACAACAAAGTCAGCGCACTGCTGCGACTCCCGGGAAAAATCAAAGTGAGACTGTTCCTCTCCTCGTCTCTAAAGGAGGTTGCCCCTTTTATGCGGTTGGACAACCTTTTGGAAATTCCCGGGGAGTTAAAAAAGATCGTTGAAGAACTCAACAAACGGAGTTTTGGAAAGCTGGAATTCGAATATTTGAACCCTTCCGAGGACTCGAGTCTCGAAAAAGAATCAAAAAAATACAATATCCTGGAACTCGACTGGCCTGACTTCCCCGAAAAAAACGTCAAATCCGGCAACGGCTCGATTGGACTCGTAATGGAATATAATGACAAGGCCGTGGAAATCCCCCTGGTGAGTGCCCTAAACCTCCCCATCATAGGCACCCAGTACCAGATGGTTGACATGAACAAGATGGATGAGATAATAAACGAAAATCTGGAATCCCTCATTGATATCAAGCAGGACCTTGGTTATCGGGCGGATCACGGGACACTCCAATTTTCCGGACCTTCACCAATGGACCCCACAGGACAGTCCAGAGGCCCGCTTTCAAATTTTTATAACCTCACCTCCCAAAACTACACTGTAAAGGATGTCACTCTAAAAGAAGGCGCCATCCCCGATGGGTTTAACACCCTGGTGTTTGCTCAACCCACAGAACCGTTCACTGACCATGAACTGTTCCAGATCGATCAGTTTCTGATGCGGGGCAAGAGTCTGGCCCTGTTTATGGACGCATTTAAAGAGGTCATGCCCCCCCAAAACATGCCCCAGCAATATAGCCAGGGACCGCAGTATCTCCCCATCGATACAGGACTCTCAAAGCTCTTGGAGCACTACGGCATCCGTATGAAAAAAGCCTATGTCCTGGATGAAGACTGCTTCAAGCAGGTAATGCCCAAACAGCTGGGCGGCGGGGAAAGGGCCATCTATTTTGCACCGATGATCAAAAATCGGTTTATCAACAAAGACCTGGCGTTTATGCAAAATATAAAGGGGCTTGTGGCCTATAAAATTGCGCCTCTCGAGTTAGACGCAAAACGGGTAAAAGAAAACGGCCTCAAGGCCTACAAGCTTTTCTCTTCATCTGACAAATCGTGGGAGATGAGTGGCAACATTAACCTCAACCCTATGTTTATCGTCCCACCCCAAGCAAAGGATAAGATGAAAAGCCGCCCCCTGGCCTATATCTTGGAGGGGAAATTCCCCAGCTATTTTGCAGGGAAATCAATTCCTGAAAAAGAGGTGGCTGAGAAAAAGGGCGAAAAAGAAACCGACGAGAAAAAAGACTCCAAGCCGCCCACCGAGAAAAAACCGGAATCAGCCCTGTCAAAAATCAAGGGGCAAGGTGAAATAATAAAAAGGGGTAAACCAGGCAGGATTTTCCTGATCGGATCCTCCGAGATGCTAAAGGACGGCCTGGTGGACGAAACCGGAAAGACACCAAACGCCACTTTTGTCATGAACGTACTGGATTTCTTGAATGACGAAGAGGACATTGCGATCATGCGGAGCAAAGAACAGCGATTCAACCCGCTCGAAGAGACAAAACCCGGCACCCGGACTTTTGTAAAAACATTTAATATTGCGGTGCTGCCGGTGCTGGTGGTGCTTTTCGGATTTCTGGTATGGTTTCTCCGTCATTCTCGAAAAAACCGTATCCAGATGATGTTTAATAAATAGTGTCCGAACGAAAACTAGGATTTTTCGTTCAGATCAAGGAAGACGATAATTTTAGCCGCAGGAATACGTTGAGTATTTCGAGGATTAAAATTTGAGTCTGACGCAGATATGGGCGAAAAAGACAGTTTTCGTTCAGACACTAAATAGGAAGGTCAACTATGAAGGTAAAAAAAGAATACGTCCTGCTTGTCTTGATCATTTTGGCATTGTCCGCATATCTGT
>JAUVRS010000036.1 GCA_030597505.1 Desulfobacteraceae bacterium | reverse complement strand
GACACGACATAGATTTGCAGCTTTAGCTTTATAACTGGGTAGCCGAAATGGAAAAAAGAACTATAATAGCCTTTGTTTTGTCTTTTGTGGTGCTTGTCGGGTGGTCCGTCTTCTTCGGGCCAAAACAGGCGCCAAAGGTGGAGGAATCGGCCTCCGTGAAAGCACCTGCGAACGCATCCCTTCAGGCCGAAAAACCGATGGGCTCGACCTCACCCCCTCCTTCTACTCAGACTGTCGGGCAAACGCAAATCCAAAAGATCCCCGCGACAGTCGAAAAGGAAGTGGTGGTCGATACCTCCCTTTACAGGGCCGTTTTTTCCAATGTGGGCCCTACCATAAAAAGTTTTAAATTAAAGAAATATTATCAGACAACTGATCCAGATTCTCCGTTGGTCGAACTTGTCAATATAAAAGACGGTCAGGGCCATTTTTTGTTCTCTGGTTTTAAAACCCCATCTTTCACACAGCCAAAGAATACTGTTTATCACGTCGATGAGGGTGCGATAAAACTGAGTCCTGACTCACCCCAAAATGACCTGGTTTTTAGCGTTGCATCTCCTGATGGCCTCATGATCAAACAGACCTTTAGGTTCTATGAGGATCAATACAGGGTGGGTCTGGCTATTGATGTGGTCAATAAATCAGAAAGACAGGTCAGCGGGGCCTTTTCGACAGGGCTGAAAGTCATGTCACAGGAAAAGAAGGGGTATTACTCTTTTGTTGGTTTGGCGGTCTTTCTCAATGACAAACTTGAGGAATTGGATACCGATGATTTATCAGAAGGAAAGGTTCTCCAGGGTCGGATTGGGTGGATGGCCTATGAAAATGACTACTTTATTTCCGCCATTGTGCCGGAAGTACCCGCAAAGGGGATGGTTGAGGGACGCTTTTTGAAATCAGGGGCGCTGGAGGGGACCTATCGGCCGTCTCCTGTAAATATTGGCCCGCTTCAAGGGGTTTCATCCCAATACGAGCTCTATCTGGGCCCCAGGGATCTAGGTATCCTAAAGAAGTTTGGACACAACCTGGATCGGGCGATAAATTTCGGATGGACCGACGTCATTGCCAAACCGCTTCTCTATGTGCTGCGTTTTTTCTACAAATTCATCCACAACTATGGCGTATCTATTATCCTGCTTACTATCATGGTCAAGATCCTTTTCTGGCCCCTTACCCACAAAAGCTATAAGTCCATGAAGGAGATGCAGAAACTTCAACCCAGAATGGCCAAGATCAGGGAAAAATACAAGAATGACAAACAGAAAATGAACCAGGAAACCATGGCCCTGTATAAGACGTATAAGGTAAACCCCATGGGGGGGTGTTTGCCCATGATCATTCAAATTCCCGTCTTTTTTGCGCTTTTCAGGGTTTTGGGAAGTTCCATCGAACTCAGACACGCCCCTTTTATACTGTGGATAAATGACCTTGCGGCCCCGGGCCGATTGTTTCACTTTCCATTCGAGATCCCCTTTATGTCCCCACCGTATGGAATACCGGTTCTGACACTGCTGATGGGAGCATCCATGTTTCTTCAGCAAAAAATGACTCCGACCCCGGGTGATCCGGCTCAGGCAAAGATCATGATGTTTTTACCCGTCATCTTTACGTTTATGTTTATCAATTTTCCCTCTGGTCTTGTGCTTTACTGGTTAGTCAATAATCTCCTTTCCATAGGCCAGCAGTACCGCATCCACAAAGGACCGTCATAAAATCTGGAGGAAGACGATGGAAATTAGCGAAACTTTTGAATTTGAAGCTAAAACCGAAGAAGAGGCCATCGATACTGCATGCCGCCAATTGGGTCTCACCAGTGATGAAATGGAAATCGAGATATTGGAGCCCGGGTCTGGAGGGATCTTTGGGCTGGTGGGAGGCAGAAAGGCGAAGATAAAGGTCATTGTCACCAAGGAGCAGCCTGAACCCAAGACTCTTGAACTTGAAGCGGGAGATGGGATTGAGGTTGCAAAGGAGGCTCTGGAAAAAATTCTGGCCTTGATTCCCATGGAAGAAACCACGGTAAGGGCGGAACATGTTGATGGCTCTATTGTTTTGAGCATCGAGGGCGACAAATCGGGCCTCCTGATCGGGCGTAAGGGAAGAACCCTGGATGCCCTTCAATTTATTGTGAACAAGATAGTGAATAAGACCCTGGAAAGTAGGGCCCGCGTTGTAGTTGACTCTGAAAACTACCGTGAGAGGCGGCGGGAGTTCTTGGTACAGATGGCCCTTAGGATGGGTGAGAAGGCAAAAAAGACCCAACGGCCTGTGGGTACCAATCTTCTAAATCCCCATGACCGGAGGATTGTGCACCTTGCCCTCAGAGAGGACGATGAGTTGAGCACCAAGGGCAAAGGTGACGGGGTGCTGAAAAAAGTGGTTATTCTCCCGAGAAAGAATAATTCTCCAAAATCTTCACGTTTTGAGTAAGGTCCATACCCCCCCTTCTCCCCTTGGGGCTTGCGTAAAAACTGGTGTTCATGGCGAGATCAGATTATGCCCTCAAACGAGGATACTATCGCTGCCATAGCCACGCCCATCGGCCAGGCCGGGATCGGTATTGTACGTGTCAGCGGCCCGCGGGCTTATGAGATTGCCAAGAAAACCTTTGAGCCAAAAAACTACGTTCAGCGACTCAAAAGCCATCGTCTTTATCTGGGCCGCCTGATTGATCCTTCCTCCGGGGAGATGATCGATGAGGTCCTCCTCTCCTATATGAAGGCCCCCCATTCCTACACCCGCGAAGACGTCATTGAAATAAATTCCCACAGCGGCTACGTTCTTCTTTCAAGAATCCTTCAGATGATACTAAACCAGGGGGCCAGACTGGCCAGACCCGGTGAATTTACTCTAAGGGCTTTTCTGAACGGTAGAATTGATCTCACCCAGGCAGAGGCCGTTACGGATCTTCTCAATTCCAAAACAGAAAGAGGCCTGGCCTTGGCATCTCAACAGATCCGAGGATCATTCAAGAAAGAGATCGAGACATTACGTCTGGCTGTGGTAGATATCCTGTCAAATGCAGAAGTGGCAATTGATTTTCCGGATGAAGAAACAACCATACTATCAAGGGAGAAGAGCGCATGTTTTTTAGAAAAAAAGGTCGTCCACCCGATTGAGACCCTGATAGCAGCCTATAGGGAAGGAAGGATCTGGGTAGATGGCATAAACACCGTGATCGTTGGGCGAGTCAACGCGGGTAAATCGAGCCTTCTCAACCGTCTTTTGAATCAGGAACGTGCTATTGTAACCCCCATTCCGGGGACCACAAGAGACGTAATTGAATCGACGGTCACTGTCGAAGGGGTGCCTCTCAGGATAATGGATACGGCGGGCTTGAGAAAAATCAATAAAGTCAATAATGAGGTGGAGAGGATGGGGGTCTGTTTGACCGAACAAAAGCTGGAAGAGGCAGACTTTTTACTGGTGGTGATCGATCAAAGCCGCCCCCTGAATGAAGATGATAAAAGGATTCTCACTCAATCTCGGGTGAAAAAGACCTTGGTGGTATTCAATAAGGTGGATTTACCCTCCAGGCTCACCAGAAAAGACAAAGAGGCGGTGATGTCGAATTTTCCTGTTGCCGAGATATCTGCACTCACAGGTCAGGGCCTTGATGGGTTAAAGAAGGTCATTGCGGGGTGTATTCTGGAGAGCCAAGTAGACATGACCGTTTCCCACATTGCACCCAATTTGAGGCATAAAAAGGCCTTGGTCGAGGCTGTGGAATTTTTTAGAAGCGCTGCCAGCGGTGCGAGAGGGCATGCGCCCATGGAAATCATTGCCTTTGAACTAAAAAGTGGGCTGGATGCACTGGGAGAAATAATCGGGGAGACCGCAAGTGAAGAAATTCTGGACAATATATTCAGCCAGTTTTGTTTGGGGAAGTGAAATGGGAGGGGAGCCTGACAAGGCATGCCAAATCTGTTGATCATTGTTTCGGCAGTAATTCTTATGGCCGGGCTATTGAATTTCGAGAAGAATGATAATAAAAATGGCCTGATTCCCGCCAAAACCGCTCTTTCTCTGCTTTTTGTCATTGCTGTCATTATCCAGCCCCACCCATTCCCCTATTTTTACTATTTCCTCCTCGCGGGGCTGATATTCTGTCTTGCAGGAGATGTGCTTTTGGCGCTTCCCCAGAAAATGATGTTTCTTTTGGGGTTGATTTCCTTTTTGATAGGCCATGTTTTTTATGTCATTGCGTTTTTTGGGGTCGCTGGGATAAACCAGTGGACATTGGCAGGCACTCTGGTGGCTGTTGTCACGAGCGGGTGGGTCTATATGTGGTTAAGACCCCATCTGGGGGCCATGAACGGCCCTGTCTTACTTTATATGCTTGTCATCACAGCCATGCTCTCAGGGGCCTGGTCGGTTCTTGGGGATTCGCGTCTCACGCTCACAGGAAGGGTGATGGTGTTTGGGGGAGCCCTTCTGTTCTATTTTTCAGATATTTTTGTTGCACGTGAGCGGTTTCTTAAAAGTGAATTCCTCAACAGACTGACAGGGCTGCCCATGTATTATACAGGACAATTTCTGCTGGCATTCTCGGTGGGGATGATATTGTAACCCCTATAACCACCCGAACCCCACTCCAGATATCCTATTATTTTTCCCGGACTTTTTGAGAACTTACAGATCATTTCGTCATAACACCCAAAGCCGCTTGCGAATTCCCATGATATGGCTATCTTAAAATATGGCCGGTTTAAACAAGAAAGAGACAAAACAGATTAGATCGGAAAACCCGGACGGATCGTCAAAAGGAGATATGATTTATGGATCACGCAATGGAAGAAGAAGGGATGCATTATGAAGGAGCCTGTATCAGGCCGCCCAGTGAAGCCGGCAGTATTTTGCTCCAGGTTACCCTCGGTTGTTCGCATAACAAATGCACCTTTTGCGTAACATACAAGGACAAAAGATTTACAATAAAGGATGAAGACATAATCCTGAAGGATATCCTGTTTGCATCCAAATATATGAAGCAACAGGACCGGGTGTTCCTCATGGATGGAGATGCCCTTATTATCCCGCAGAAAAGACTTTTGTGGATCCTTGATAAGATCAGAGAACATCTGCCGTGGGTCAGAAGGGTTGGGGCCTATGCAAATGCAAAAAGCATCAGGATGAAGTCCCCGGAAGAGTTGGTAGAGCTAAGAGAAAAGGGGTTGGGTATCCTTTATCTTGGTGTGGAGACCGGGGACGAAGAGTTTTTAAAAAGGATCTGCAAGGGGGCCAGTTCACAACACCTTATTGATATGGGAAGAAAGGTCAGGGAAGCGGGGATTAAACTTTCGGTTACGGTCCTGTTGGGCATTGCCGGCAGAGAAGGGTCCCTCAGGCATGCCAGGGCCACGGGAGCGCTCCTTAGCGCCATGGATCCAAATTATGTGGGGGCGCTGACCGTGATGTTGATCCCGGGCACCCCGTTGCATGAGGCCTTTGAAGAAGGTCGGTTCGAGCTGCCGAGTCAAAAGGAGCTGTTGCTGGAATTGAGGGAAATGGTAGCCAGCACCAATTTGACCAGAGGTCTCTTTTTTTCCAACCACGCATCCAATTATCTACCCATAAGAGCCAGACTTCCGAAAGGGAGGCAACGGGCCCTTGATGAGATTGACAGTGCCCTCAGAGGAGAAGTAGGGTTGAGGCCGGAGTGGATGAGGGCACTTTGAGTTTTCCCGACAATGGATAATTAATTTGCTTGACCCGCCGTCTAAATTTGCCTATGTTTTGCTAACAAAGTGTCTGAAATGTTTTCAGATAAAATGATCAACGGCTAAAATGGAGGCTTTATATGGATATGTTTTTGGAAGAGGGACCAAAAAATCCCATAAAAATTCAAGATAATACCTTTAGGGATGGGCATCAATCGTTGCTGGCAACGAGAATGAGGACTGAGGACATGATTCCCATTGCCGAAAAGATGGACAGCGTCGGTTTCTGGGCCATGGAGGTGTGGGGGGGAGCCACCTTTGACACCATGCATCGTTTTTTGGCCGAAGACCCCTTTGACCGGATAAGAACTCTAAAGAAATACATCAAGAAGACCCCGTTTTCCATGCTTCTAAGGGGACAGAACCTGGTGGGATACAGAAACTATGCTGATGACGTGGCCAAGTTGTTCGTCGATAAGGCATGCGAGGCGGGTATGGATGTGTTTAGAGTTTTTGATGCCCTGAATGATTTCCGTAATTTTGAAACGGTTGTCGAGAGAATAAAGGCCAATGGCAAGCATTTTCAGGGGACCATCTGTTATACCCTCACCGAGAGGCGGATGGGGGGGGATGTTTTCAACCTGGACTATTATTTTAACAAGGCCAAAGAGATAGAGGGCATGGGTGCGGACACTCTATGTCTCAAAGATATGGCGGGTATCATGGCCCCATTTGATATTGCCAAGATCGTAACCTTGCTTAAAAAGGAGATCAACATCCCGATCCACCTCCACACGCACTATACCAGCGGCATGGGTTCCATGATCTACCTGGAGGCCATCAAAGCGGGGGTAGACATTGTGGACACCTGTCTGGCGCCGTTTGCCCTGAGGACCTCACAGCCTGCGATAGAGCCAATTGTAGCGACCCTTTACGGGACTACAAGGGACACCGGTTTTGATCTGGGGCTTCTGCTGGAATTGGGGGATTATATGGAAAGCATAGCCCCCAAATATCGAGATTATCTGGCAAAACACAGGATGTCTGTGATCGATACGGGTGTGCTGGCCCACCAGGTGCCGGGCGGCATGATTTCAAACCTTGCAAGCCAGCTCAGTGATGCAAAGGCCCTGGATCGGCTGCCGGAGGTATACAAGGATGTTGCTGTCACCCGTAGAGAGCTTGGGATGCCTCCCCTGGTTACTCCCACCAGCCAGATTGTTGGGGTACAGGCCGTGTTAAATGTCCTCTTTGGGCGTTATAAGATGGTCACCAATGAGGTAAAAGATTTGGCCTACGGTCTTTATGGAAAGACACCCCTCCCTGTTGATCCGGAGGTCCAGAAAAAAATTCTAAAAAACTATAAACGCGGGGAAACCCCTGTGACGGGTCGGGCAGCGGATTATTTGGAACCGGAACTGGATAAGGTCAGAGAAAAAATGGGAGACCTGATCAAGGATGACTTTGACTTGATCATATGTGCCCTTTACCCCAGCACAGGGGAGCAGTTCCTTAAATGGAAATATGGTCTTGAAGAGAAGCCACCGGCGGTCAAACCCAAGACTATTGAAGATGTCCAAAAAGAAGATGCAGCCGTGGCAGAGGCCCTGAAAAAAGTGCGTGAGGCCTCCTGAGCGGACAGTAGAACCAGATCATCGCGCTGTCCGGGCCCGATGATCTGGAAGCTCCTGAATCATACTTTAAACGCCGTACTCCTGAAAATTCTGGATTTCATGGGCTTCAACATCATCCCTGGTTACCCCGTCCATCTCCGAATCAGTCAGCGTATATTCAATATCATCTTCAAAATCATCAATTTCATCAAACGCCCCATCTTGATCTTCCTTTGACGAAAGGAGACGAGATAATGCTCTGCCGGAGATATTTTTCATACGACCGAGCCTTTCCAGTTCCTGCTGACACGAGACGCAAAGCCTCGCCTCCGGGACTATGATAAGCCTCTCATGGGGGATCGGTTCTCCACATTCTTCGCACTCATAGGGGTCCTCATCCCTGGAAATCTTTTGGATCAACTGTTCTATCATTCTCAGCTCTTTGGTCTTTCTCGCGATGAGGCTGTAGCTGTTTTGGGCGGATATTTCGCGCTGGGCCTGGTCAGATTCATCCACGATGTTTTCACCATATATCTGATCGTTGTATTCCTTTTGGTTCTCCATCAACCGGTGGAGAGCATGTTCGAATTGTCTCTTTTTCTGATCGAGTTGTTCTAAGATTTTATCTTCCCTGTCTTCCACCCCATTTACTCCTTTTCCGTTTTTGGAATTTTTTGTATTGCATATATCGGCAAGGGTCATCAAAACCCCCGTCATTTTTGTCAAGCGAAGGAATTTTAGTCACGTTTATTTGTTTGTCAATGGAAAAAAACAGTTGTACTTGAGGAAAGGTTTTGTTTTCTTGATTAGCTGTTTTTTTTTATCTATACTCATCCACTATGTCATATTAGATCTGCTGTATTCATGGGGTGAATATTGTTTATAACATTTGAGGGTATAGAAGGCTGCGGCAAGTCCACTCAGGTAAACTATCTTGTCGATGGCCTGGAGAACCTGGGTGTTTCAGTATTTTCCACCTTTGAACCCGGCGGGACAAAAGTGGGGCAGGGTATCAGGCGGATACTTCTGGACTCTCAAAACCGAAACCTTTCACCTCTGGCTGAATTGTTGTTGTATGCTGCGGACAGGGCGCAGCACGTGGAGGAGGTGCTCAAACCCGTCCTGGCCCAGGGGAAGTGGGTGGTGTGTGATCGCTACCTTGACGCGACTCTGGCCTATCAGGGTTATGCCCGGGGGCAGGAGATCGGCTTTATCAAGGCGTTAAACCAGAGGGTTTCCCGGGGGATACAGCCGGATATCACCTTTCTCATCGATTGCCCGGTAAGCGTAGGTATCAAAAGGGCGCTAGACCGGAATAAGGCAATGCAGGAAGAGGGCCAGGACCGGTTTGAAAGGGAACGGGAGGAGTTTCATAACTCTGTAAGAAAAGGGTACCTGGCCATGGCCGAGGAAGAACCGGAGCGTTTTGTCGTCGTGGATGGTACCTTTGAGGAGAAGGCTTTGGCAGGCGTAATATTTGACCACATCAGGCCATTTTTGTCTCCGGAAGATTGTGGGGGGGGCTAGACGTTGTTTTCCCGGATATTGGGTCAGGAAAGGGCCAAACGGTTTTTGAAACAGGCCATGTCCAGGAAAAAAATACCTCACGCTTATCTTTTTACGGGGATTTCCGGGGTTGGAAAGACGCGTACGGCCATGGCCCTGACAATGGCGCTCAACTGCCGGAAACCGGTTGATTACGAGGGATGTGGACAGTGTTTGCCATGCCGACAAATGGCGAATGGAAACTTTCCGGATTTTCTGTTGCTAAGGCCCGAGGGTGAAAGCATTCGGATAGATCAAATAAGGGAACTCAACCGGAGGTTTGGTTTTGCCCCGGTATCGGGTGGATATCGGGTATGCGTCATCTATCAGGCGGAAACAATGACTCTGCAGGCGGCCAATTCCTTTCTGAAGACCCTGGAGGAGCCGCCCTCGGGAAACATACTGATTCTGAATGCCGCTGAGCCCCTTGATCTGTTGCCAACCATCGTGTCTCGATGTCAAAAGGTGCCCTTCCAGCCGCTTTCGTTTCAGGAGATGGCGGATTGGCTTGTCAACAAAAAGGAGTTGGGCAAGGAAAGTGCAATGGCGTTGGCCAGTATCTCCGGAGGAAGCCTTGGGTTGGCCCTCAAGATGTGTGACGGGGGATTTTTGGATAAGAGAAAGGAGTGGCTCTTGAGACTTATGAGGCTTACTGACATCTCAAAAGAAAAAGCCCTTGATGTTGCATTTGAATGTGCGGAAGAAGACCGGAAGAAGGCACTTGGAATACCGCAGAGCGGTGAACCCGGGCTGAGAGACATGCTTTTTGTCTGGGGGAGCTGGTACCGGGACCTGTTGGTCCTAAAAGTTGGCGGGGCTGAAGAACTCCTCATCAATCAGGATTTTTCTGACAAGTTGAAAAAAACGACTAAAAGTTTTAAGATAGATAACCTGATCGACAGTCTTTTTACCATTGAGAAGTCCCAACGGGACCTCAACAGGATGCGAAACCCAAAACTGGTGATGGAGCATATGGCCATGAACCTCAATAGCCTTGGCCGATCCGTTTGATTTATTCGCCATCACCTGGGAATCCTGAAACTAAAAACCTTTACCCGACATGTCGTGGTTTGCAATGAATAAGAATGAATAAGATAGTAGGGATTCAATTCAAAAATAATGGCAAGGTCTATGATTTCGACTCCGGGCACTTTGTCCTCAAAAAAGGGGATAAGGTGGTTGTAGTAACGGAAGAGGGCCCGGCCGTGGGGTGTATATGTACTGAGCCGCAAAACAGGACTGCGGAAGGCCCAAAACGATCCCTCAAAAAGATCTTTCGTTTGGCCACCAAAAAAGAACTTGAGAGGTATGACAGGAATTGTGCTCTGGAAGAGAGTGTTTATAAGTACTGTCTCGCAAAAATAAAGGGAAGATCCATTCCCATGTGTCTTGTGTCAGTGGAACGACGTTTCGACGGCAGCAAGATTATGGTGTATTTTACAGCGGACGGAAGGGTTGATTTTAGAGAACTGGTCAAGGATCTGGTGCAGAAATTCCGGACAAGGATAGAGATGAGGCAGATTGGTATCCGCCACCAGGCCAAGATGGTTGGGGGGCTTGGGACCTGCGGCCGCGCCCTATGCTGTTCCTCCTTCCTGAACAGTTTTGCCCCGGTAACCATAAAGATGGCCAAGGAACAGAACCTGTCGCTCAACCCAACCAAGATTTCGGGTATGTGTGGCAGGTTGATGTGCTGTCTTACCTATGAGCATAAATATTATGAACAAATAAAAAAGGGTCTTCCCAAGGTTGGCAGAAAGGTCAGGACAAAAGATGGCGAGGTCAGGGTCATCCGCCAGAATGTCCTGAAGGAGACCCTTACAGTCATTTTGAAATCCGGGGATGAAATTGAGATCAAGGCCCAGGATATCCTGTCCTATGTCCCCCAGGAGAACCCACCAAAAAAGAAGTCAAAAAGGAGGTAACCACAAATAAAATTGCCGGAACCATTTTATGTGACAACACCCATATATTACGTAAATGCCGAACCCCACCTTGGGCATGCCTATTCAACCATTGTGGCTGATGTATTGAACCGGTTTTACAAGCTTGGCGGTGGCGAGACTTTTTTTCTCACGGGAACGGATGAACATGGTGACAAAATCGTGGCTTCCGCAGAAAACTCCGGTCAGACACCCAAAGAATATGTTGACAGGATCAGCCACCTTTTCAGGATGCTCTGGCCAAAGTTAAATATTTCAAACGACTATTTTATTCGGACGACGGATCAGAGCCATAAGGACATCGTCAGGCTTATCTTGGACAGGGTCAACCGGAATGGAGATATCTATTTTAGTGACTATGAAGGTCTCTATTGTGTTGGTTGTGAGCGTTTTTATACACAACGGGAGCTGGTTGATGGGAAGTGCCCGGATCATCAGACGGAGCCGAAAGTTATTGGAGAGGCCAATTACTTTTTTCGCATGAGCAAGTACCAGGACTGGTTGATAGACCACATCCGCCGGAATCAAGATTTTATACGTCCTGAAAGATATAAAAATGAAGTCCTCTCTTTCCTGAAGGAGCCGCTTGAAGACCTCTGTATTTCCAGGCCAAAGTCACGGCTCAGCTGGGGAATCACCCTCCCCTTTGATGAGAATTTTGTCACATATGTTTGGTTTGACGCCCTGATTAACTATATCTCGGCGATAGGATTCCCTGATGGCGAAGGGTTTAAAAAATTCTGGCCCTTTGCCCAGCATATCATTGCCAAGGATATCCTTAAACCGCACGGTATCTATTGGCCCTGTATGCTCAAATCGGCAGGCATAGAACCCTACCAGCACCTCAATGTCCATGGGTACTGGAATGTAAATGAGGGAAAAATGTCCAAGAGCCTGGGGAATGTGGTCAGACCTTTGCAATTGGCGGATATATATGGTCTTGATGCCTTCCGGTATTTTCTACTTCGTGATATGGCCTTTGGGCTGGATTCCGAGTTCAGCGAAGAGGCTCTGGTGGCCCGGATCAATGCAGATCTGGCAAATGATTTGGGGAATCTGGTGAGCAGAAGTTTGACCATGGTGCATAAGTATTTTGAGGGAAAACAGCCGGAACCGGGGAACCCCGGGGAGGCGGATGATGACCTGAAGACAGACGCCATTGAACTCATAGCTACATATGAGATGTTTATGAGAGAACAGGCTTTTCACACGGCCCTGAGGGCAGTCTGGGAGGTGGTTGGCAAGGTAAACAAGTACATTGACACAATGGCCCCTTGGGTCTTGGCCAAATCGGACCGTGACAGACTTTCAACAGTAATGTTCCATATCATCGAGACCCTGAGGATCATCTCTGTCTTAATATGGCCGTTTATGCCGGGTTCGGCAGAAAAGATTCAGGATCAGCTGGGTCTTGAAAAAAAGGGTGAGGCCCTTACGCTTGAAGATGCCCGTGAGTGGGGGAAAGAAAAGCGGGTGAAAACTATTGTAAAGGCACCGGCGCTGTTCCCCAGAATTGAGAAAAAAGGACCAAAGGGTGAGATCGGCACACCACCCAAAAAAGAAGCCAGAAAAGAAGGGGAATCCATGATTTCCTTTAAAGAATTTCAAAAGATAGACCTGAGGGTCGGAACTGTCAGAAGGGCAGAGGCCATCCCCGGATCAAAGAAACTCCTGAAACTGACTGTGGATGTGGGTGATGAAAGGACCGTTGTAGCCGGACTTGTAGGTCATTACAATGAAGTGGAGCTTCAGGGAAAACAGGTGCTGGTGTTGACCAATCTGGAGCCGGTCGAGCTGATGGGGGTTGAGTCCCGTGGAATGGTACTGGCAGCCGAGGATGGGGATGACGTCCGTCTCCTCATGCCAGATGGCAATATGTCTCCCGGGAGTAAAGTGAAATAGGCGGGCGACAGGTAAGTTTTCAATGAGCTCGGGCACCGCGGGGTTCGGGCGTTTCTCTCCAGCGCTCTCTAAACCAGTGGTCGTAGCGTGGTTGATATTTGGCGTTTTGAGGAAAGCACGGAGAAGCCAATAGGGTCCATTAGGAGGAAACCCCAAATATCAACCACTGCGAAAGTGAGAAGTAAATCCCATTTGAGAGAGCGCCTTCAAGAAACACCCGAACCCCACTCCAGATATCCGATTATTTCTCCCGGGCTTATTGAGAAGTTACGGCAATAGCTGTTTTTGCTGTGTCATTATGGCTTTAATTTGAGAGGTCATTTCTTTTCGCCGAATGTATTGAAAGGGTATTTTCTCTTACAGATAAATCCCAGGATATGGAAGATGCAAGATATTTATATTCGTTTGGCCAGACACCTTGAAAATCTGATAATGGGTTATTCCTTTGATGAGGCCCTCCTGGATCTTCTAAAGGAGATGTTTGACCCGGTTGAGGCCAGGGTCGCCCTGGCTATACCAAACAACCTGGCCCCGCTTGATGTGGCGGATGTAGAAACCATCGTCTCCCACTGCGACCTTCCCAGAGAAAAGGTTGTTGCTGCCCTGGCGGCCGATACGGCGCCCAACATGATCTACACCCGCACCACAGTGTCAGGGGCCAAGGGATATTCCCTGTTCCAGGTGGGGTACGGTATGCCTCAGACCTTTTTCTGGGAGGGAAAGAGAGATGATCGCGCAAAAAAAATGGCTGAACGGGTACTCAAATATTTTTCCGTTTCCACCACAGGGAAGATCTATGGCGGAGTCCCTACAAAGACGTATAAGTACAGTCCGACCAGTCTGGCAGTGGACGTGCCGATCCAGGGAGTGCTCCCCCACGAAGAGATGGGGCCCATCGTAGATGCTGCGGAAAAGATAGCGCTGGCTCATTGCCCCTGTCGAATGTCAGCTACCATTCTGGGAAGAACAGATTGTCAGCACAGCATTGAAGTCTGCATCAAGTACGATGAGATGGCCGAGTTCGTCATATCAAGGGGGCTTGCCCGCGAGATCTCCAAAGACGAGGCAAAACACATACTCCATGAGTGCGAAAAACAAGGTCTGGTGCACATGGTTGACAACGCCCAAGGAGGCATCAAGCATACATGTAATTGTTGCGGACATTATTGCTGGAACGTAGGGATTATAAGGCGTCGAAAAATACCTCGCGACACCCTGATGGCCGTCTACTTCATCCGTGAAACAAACAATGAAGAATGCACAGGCTGCGGGGCATTTGAAGAAATATGTCCGGTGGATGCCGTGAAAATGACAGGTGATAAGGCACAGGTGGATCTTGACTGGTGCATCGGTT